>NZ_JAPDBM010000007.1:0-99792 GCF_027705265.1 Aeromonas sp. QDB11
AGGTCCTGCATCGAGAAAACCGACTACCCGTTCCCGGAGGAGTTGGTGCTGTCAACACCGTCCCGGTGAACGGTTACACGGCAACTCCCTTGAGCCGATGATCGCCTCGCTGGAAAAATCCCCGCCGACCCGGGTGGCCGGCACTGCCGTCTATATGTCGCGGGTGGTCAATGTGATCCCCCATGCGCTGCTCCATAACCTCAAGCACAACAAGGTGCTGCACGAGCGGATCATCCTGCTCACCCTGCGGGTGGAGGATGTGCCCTACGTCCACAATGTGCGCCGGGTCTGCATCGAGCAGCTCTCCCCCACCTTCTGGCGGGTGGTGGCAAGCTACGGCTGGCGCGAGACTCCGAACGTGGAGGAGATCTTCCACCGCTGCAACGCCGAGGGGCTCAGCTGCCGGATGATGGAGACCTCGTTCTTTATGGCCCACGAGTCGCTCATCATGAAAGACCGCCCCTGGTATCTCTATCTGCGCGGCAAGCTCTTTATGTTGCTGCAACGCAACGCCCTGCGCGCGCCGGATCAGTTCGAGATCCCGCCCAACCGGGTCATCGAGCTGGGATCCCAGGTGGATATCTGATGGCGTGTTGATGGCCTCTTAATGGCATAGAAAACCTCAGCAAGAGAGAGGGAGGCATTGTCCTCCCTCTCTTATTTCCGTTAACCCAGTTACCGGCCCCCTCATCCCCAGCCCTTCTCCCGCGAGGGGAGAAGGGAGTAAACCAGTGCAGCTGATTGTGAAACGGTTTGTAGGAAACCTGATGCGCGTTCACCAGTTGCAAGGCATTGAAATGACGGTGTAAACCGGCGATGTCATTGACCTGGTCGCCCCCATGGCCCGCAACAGTGCAGGGACGAGCATGGCAGGGGTAATGGCGCGCTGACGCAGACAAAACTTGCAGAGTCGAGCAATGCGCTCGAGTACGACGGGAGCCAGGAGTTGCTCCAGATAGTGATTAGCATTAATAATGGTCATAGGCTTCGCGCGTGTTGATTTTGTTTGGCGATAAAATCAGATCACAAACGAAGCCTTTTTTATATCTATTTCAATTGGTTGCCGCTAAAGATCCGGTACATGAAGCCATAATATGGATTCTGGGGCAACAGTTGTTTTGGTTTTACTATCATAGCTCGCTGACTATCACTTTGCCAGACTGCGCAACCAGCTGATCTCCTCGCCCCAGATGGACTCGTCGATGGTCTCGAGGATCAGCGGAATGCGATCGAAACGATCATCATTCATGATGTGGTGGAACACCGCCTCCCCCAGATTGCCCTCCCGCAGGCTGTGGTGGCGATCGACCCGGCTACCGAAGGTGCACTTGGCGCCGTTGATATGCATCCCCTTGAGATAGTGAAAACCCACCGTGCGGTCGAACTCGGCAAAGACGGCGGCGCAGCTCTCGGCGGTGCGCAGATCGTAGCCGGCGGCAAAGGCGTGGCAGGTATCGAAACAGATCCCGACCCGGCTCTTGTCCTCCACCCCCTCGATGATGGTGGCGAGCTGCTCGAACGACCAGCCGAGGTTGGTCCCCTGCCCGGCGGTATTCTCGATCACCGCCGTCACCCCCTCACTGCGCTCCAGCGCCCAGTTGATCGACTCGCTCACCAGCTTGAGGCTGGCCAATTCGGGAATTTGCTTGAGATGGCTGCCGGGGTGGAAGTTCAGATAACAAAGCCCCAGCTGCTCGCAGCGCTTCATCTCGTCGAGAAACGCGTCGCGGGATTTGGCCAGACCATCGGGATCGGGGTGGCCCAGATTGATGAGATAACTGTCGTGGGGCAGGATCTGCTCTGGCAGAAAACCGGCCTTGTCACAGGCGGCCTTGAAGGCGCGGATGGTGGCCTCCGACAAGGGGGCCGCCTGCCACTGACGCTGATTCTTGGTAAAGAGGGCAAACGCGTTGGCCCCGATGGCCTGGGCGCGGGCGATGGTATTCTCCACCCCGCCGGCCGCACTGACATGGGCTCCGATATATTTCATACAATCTCCTCAATACGGCAAGCCGCCATTATGCCGATCCCGCCCAATCCCGCCAAACCGGAATAGTCGATAAGCCTGATCGTTTTCGCGGGCTAAAAAGGATTCGTTCAGGTTCGAGCTGTATGATATTCACTCCATGACCGAGGAGCTTGCGATGAACCTGCCGATGATTGACAACACCAAAGAACCCTTGCTGAAATTTGCCTCCATGCCCCCCCATCGCCAGTGGGCGACGGCGTCAGCGGCAGGGATTGCCCAATTCCTCGAAAATCAGGGCAAAACCGTGCATGCGCCCCGCTTCAAGGCCGAGCCGGACACCCGGCTGGCAGACGAGATCCGGGGGGATGATTTGCTGCCCTATCTCGCCAATGCCGTGACGCACTACTTCAGCACCCCGATGTCCATTGAAGAGCTGTTTCTGCACGCCAAATAAGCGAAAGCCACCCCTTTTACAACCCATCTGGCTGTTGCCCGGCCAGACCCCATACCGATGAGATCACCGAGCACACCTTTGCTCATCTCGATGTACGGTTGCCTCCCTCCTGCGCAGTGGTAGTCAGCGGGATGCCTGGATCAGGCATCCCGCAGCCTCGTCCACCATCCCAAGGCGTTATGTGCGGCCGTGATGGCGCAGCCACACTCCCTTGACTACCCCGGCCAGCAGCAACAAGATCGCCACACCGAGCAGCAACAAACCGATGGGGATCAAGCCGAAGGGTTCATGCAAAGTGCCATCTTCACCGACGGTAGAACCAATCAGTTCAAAAGCCACCAGACAGCACACGCCCATGGCCGCCAGCACGGCACCGGTACGCATCATGATTGTCATGATCCTCAAGCACTCCTTTTCATCTTGAACGAGCCACCCATTCTCCATCCCGATGTGAAGGGAGGGTGAAGTGAACAAGGCTTTTCGATTAAGGACGGGCGACCAGATGCGATCGACAAAAGACGGCGCTCGGTGGCGGGTGAGCAATAGCAGGCAGGCAAGGGCTTGAGCGGCGCCCATAAAAAAACGCAGCGTATCGCCTGGGCGATAACGGCTGCGTCTTTAAGTCTCTCTGCCGTCCCCCTTGCCGTGGCCCGAATGGCCAGCGACAAGGGAGCAAGAATGCGCGGGGAGAGTCGCTTTAGAAGGGCATTTTGAAGCCTGGCGGCAGTTGCATGCCACCGGTCAGTTCGCCCATCTTGGTCTTGTTCTGCTCTTCCACACGACGCACGGCATCGTTGCACGCGGCGGCGACCAGATCTTCCAGCAGCTCCTTGTCATCTTCCATCAGGGAGGGGTCGATCTCGATGCGACGGACGCTGTGGCTACCGGTCATGGTGACCTTGACCATGCCAGCACCGGCTTCACCGGTCACTTCCATCTGAGCCAGCTGCTCCTGCGCCTTCTGCATACGCTCTTGCATCTGTTGGGCCTGTTTCATCAGGTTCCCCATTCCACCTTTACCAAACATATGTCGTCTCTCGTCTTGAAATCCGGCATCCAGCGCCGGGCTGTGGGCTTGTCTGTCCTAGATGGGGACAGCCAAACTACTTTTCAACCGGAAGCGAGCTCCCGGCCACGGAATTTAGCGGTTGAGGGGCTCGATGCTCTCGTGATGAAGCACGGCACCAAACCGCTGAACTAAAAACTGTACGTTGGGATCCTGCTCCAGATCCCGGGTCACCTGCTCGCGCACCCCGAGATAGAGGCGGTGTTCGATCTCGAGGGGGGTCTCCTTGTCAGGCACCACGCCGAGCGTCACCTCGACCTGCACCGGTTGCCCCAGCGCTGGCCCTATGATCTCGGCCAGATCGGCGCGCGCCTTGTCGCTCACCAGATGGCGCTGCTCGGGTTTGAGGGTCAGCAGTACCTTATCCCCCTCCTGCGTCATCACCGAGTTGATGGCCAGCTGGCGTAGCCGCCCACCCACCTGAGTGTGAGCAATCAACTCGGCCCAAGGGTCGCCACAACCATTGAGCAGTGACGAAGGGATAAGACGGGTCGCCTCCCCCTCTTGCGGCTCCTCATCGCTCTCGAGCTCATCCCAGTCGATGGTCTCCATCACTGGCTGGGCGGGCTCGCTCTGCGCCACCGGGGCAGCAGCCACCGCAGTGGTCGCAACGGGGGCGACCGGCTGGGGCACTGGGGCGGGCGTCACCGCAGGCGCCGTGGCGCTGCGCTCGCCGGGTCGATAGCTGGGCTGCCCGTCGAGATCCCAGGGTGGCAGATCGGTTGGCTGGGCCGAAGCCGTGACGGGCGCGTGGCTCATCACCGGTGCCTGCTCGGCAAAGCCCTGATTGAGGTACTCTTCGTATTCCCCGTTGTCACCCTGTGGCTCGTAACCGTCGCCATAGAGATCCACCGGCGGCAGATCATCATAGTGACCCATCGCCGCCATCCCCTGCCCGGCCGGTTGGCTGACTGGGGCTGGCTGTTGGGTGACGACCGGAGCAGCAGCGGGCGCTACAGGGCGAGCAGGGACAACCGGCACCGCGCGCGGCGCGGCCGCCGCCGGCGCATCCTGACCACGCTGGCGGCTGCGCAGCATATTTCGCTTGCCCAGCAGGCTCTGCATGCTCGATACCGCAGAAACGGCTTCAGGGGCAGCGACCGGCTCGACTGTCAGTTCGGCTATCGATTCGAGCGCGGGATCGAAGGGGGCGGTCAGCGAGTCGCCACGGGAATAGTCAGTATCGGCTGCGGCACGCTCGCCATCATCCGCAGGCTGTGCGGCTGAGTGCGCAAGTACATCGTGCTGCACATTTGGCAGAGCTGGTTCGGGTTGATAACCCATGCCCGCCGCTTCGCGCAGCAGCTCATCCTGCTGACTGAACAGCTCGGCGGCTTGCGCCTCCTCCTCGCTGTTGGCAGCGTTAGCAGTGTCATCCACCATCGCAGGCAGGGAGGCATCAACCGCGGGCACGGCGCCGCTGATCGGTGCCAGTGCGGCCGATTCAGCGGCCGGGCGCTTTCCCGGCAAGGAGGCTACCGGCGCGGCACTGCTCGTCATTGACGGGGGCAATGCTGTGAGACTGGCCGGATGCAGGGCATCGCGCCGTGGCGAGAAGGCGAGCATCCGCAGGCAGGTCATCTCCAGCGCGGTGCGGCCATCGGGGGCCCAGGGCAGATCTTTACGACCACCCAGCACGATCTGGTAGCAGAGCTGCACCTCTTCCGGGCTCATCGCCTTGGCCAGTTGCAGCAGGGAATCGGCATCCGCCCCCTGCTCCTGCACGCTGGCAGGCAGCAGCTGCGCCATGGCGATGCGATGGAGCAAGCCTTCCAGCTCGGCGTGGAGCTGATCAAAATCGGGGCCCAGGGTGGCGATCTCGGTGATCTTGGCCATGGTCGCAGGGGCATCTTGCCGCAAAATGGCTTCCAGCAGCTGGTGCAGATGGCGGTGATCGAGCGTGCCCAGCATCGCCAGCACGCTCTCGAGGCGCACGCTGCCGTTGCCGTGGGCCAGCGCCTGATCGGTCAGGCTCAAGGCATCGCGCATACTGCCGTCGGCGGCTTTGGCCAGTGCCAGCAGGGCGCGCGGCTCGAAGGGTTGCCCCTCCTGATCCAGCACCCATTCGAGCTGCTTGGCGATCTGGGTCTGATCCAGACTCTTCAGATGAAACTGCAGACAGCGCGAGAGGATGGTAATGGGCAGCTTCTGCGGATCCGTGGTAGCCAGCAGAAACTTCACATAGGGAGGCGGCTCTTCCAGGGTTTTCAGCAACGCGTTGAAGCTGTGGCGCGACAACATGTGCACTTCATCGATGAGGTAGACCTTGAAGCGGCCGCGGGCCGGACGGTACTGCACGTTGTCGAGCAGCTCGCGGGTATCTTCCACCTTGGTGCGGGACGCCGCGTCAATCTCCAGCAGGTCGACAAAGTTGCCCTGATCGATCTCGCGGCAGGTATCGCAGACACCGCACGGGTGACTGCTGATCCCCTGCTCGCAGTTGAGGCTCTTGGCCAGAATACGGGCGATGGTGGTCTTGCCGACCCCACGGGTACCGCTCAGCAGATAGGCGTGATGCAGCCGTCCCTGATCCAGGGCGTTGGTCAAGGCGGTCAGCACATGTTGCTGGCCTACCACTTGTTCAAACGTATGGGGGCGCCATTTACGCGCCAGAACCTGATAGCTCATAAATCCATCATGCAGGGAAGACAAGGCATTGAGGCCGGATGCTAACACAAATGGCGGGCTGGCTGTATCGGCTATCGGTCAGAGCGGGAGGGATCGCTTGATTTTCAAACCGATGCCCGCAAGGGCATCGGTTGCATGCTGGCCCGATGCAGAGGATCGGGCCGAAGAGGCATTACTCGCCGGCCAGTTCAACCAGTGAGAGCACCTTGATGCCAGCGGCAGTCAGGCGGGCATCGCCACCCAGAGACGGCAGGGAGATGATGAAGGCCGCATCGGCCACCTCACCACCGGCGCGGCGGATCAGCTTGACGGTCGCATCGACGGTACCGCCGGTCGCCAGCAGATCGTCCACTACCAGCACCTTGTCACCGGGCACGATGGCATCGGTGTGCAGTTGCAGGGTGTCGGTGCCGTATTCGAGGGCATAGGACTCCTCGATCACGTCGCGCGGCAGCTTGCCCGGCTTGCGGACCGGCACGAAGCCCAGTCCCATGGCGAAGGCAACCGGTGCACCGAAAATGAAGCCACGGGCTTCGGTACCAACAATCTTGGTGATCCCTTGATCACGATAATGATTGGCCAGCAGATCGATGGTGGCCTTGAAGGCTTCGGCGTTCTCGATCAGGCTGGTGATGTCACGAAACAGAATGCCCGGCTTCGGATAGTCGGGAATGGTCTTGATGCTTGCTTCGATAAATTTCAGGGTTTCCGGATTCATGTGTTGACCGCTTATTTTTTTGACCCAGGGGTGGCCATTTTTTCTCAATTCCCTTCTGCGGGAAATAAAAAAGCCTGTCACGCAAAAATGACAGGCCGACTCCATAGCATTATTGCTGCAATAGCTTAGGGACTTCACTTCGCCATTGCAACTGGCTCCAGCACCGGCAGCCGCATTAACCAGGTGAGCAGGATCACCATTATGACAACCAGCAGCCCCTTGACCCACAGCAGTGGCACCACCGCCAGCGACTCCGAGAAAGTGAGCAAAATGAAGATAATGGCACGCCGTCTGGCCTGACGACGAATACCGCGATACTGCTGCCAATCGACGATGGGCGGGCCGAACCAGGGATGGGTCAGCAGCCAGCGATGAAAACGGGGCGACGAGCGGGCAAACAGGGCGGCAGCCAGCAACATGAAGGGGGTAGTTGGCAGCAGCGGCAGCACAATGCCCACGATACCGGTGGCAAATGCCAGCCACCCGAGCGCCATCAGACACCAACGCTTCATTCCTTCTCCTTGCGTGATTTATCTCCCTCTAGCCTAACAGAGTTTGAGCGGGTGCTGACAGCGGGGCGCAACCCCACTACAATCTGCGCTCTTTTTTCTCCCCACTCTCGTCGGAAAGCAGTTATGCGCGTTATTTTGGCCCCCATGCAGGGGGTACTGGATCACCTGATGCGGGAGGTTCTCACCTCCGTCAATGATTACGATCTCTGCGTGAGCGAGTTTATCCGGATCGTCGATCAGCTGCTGCCCGCCAAGGTGTTTTACCGCCTCTGCCCTGAACTGCTGCAAGATGGAAAAACCCGCGCAGGCACTCCGGTGCGGGTGCAGTTGCTGGGGCAACACCCCGAGTGGCTGGCCGAGAACGCGGTGCGCGCCATCGAGCTGGGCTCCCCCGGCGTCGATCTCAACTTCGGCTGCCCCGCCCCCACGGTCAACAAGAGCAAGGGTGGCGCGGTGCTGCTCAAAGAGCCCGAGACCATCTACCGCATCGTCAAGGCGGTACGCGAGGCAGTGCCCGCCCATCTGCCGGTGAGCGCCAAAATTCGCCTCGGTTACGATGACAAGGAGCTCTATCTGGAGAACGCCCAGGCGGTCTTCCAGGGGGGCGCCAACGAGCTGGCCGTCCATGCCCGCACCAAGCGCGAAGGCTACAAAGCCCCCGCCCACTGGGAGTATGTGGACGCCATTCGCCGCGCCCTGCCCATCCCGGTCACCGCCAACGGCGAGATTTGGGATCATCAGGATGCCCTCACCTGCGCCAGCGTCTCCGGCTGCGATGCCCTGATGGTCGGGCGCGGCGCCATCTCCCTGCCCAATCTGGCTAACGTGATGAAAACCGGCTGCCCGCACATGAGCTGGGCCGAGGTGCTGCAGTTGATGGTGAGCTACACCGAGCAGGATCTGGCCAGCGAAAAAGCCGACTACTACCCCAGCCGCATCAAGCAGTGGTTCAGCTACCTCAAGCGGGAATATCCCGAAGCGGATCTGCTGTTTCAGGAGATCAGGGTACTCAAAGAGACCGACCCCATCCGCGATGCCCTGTTGCAAGCGGCCAAAAGCCACGGCTAACCACGTTTAACTTGACGCATATCATCTTGATAGAGTTATCGGGTCCCTATACTGCCCCGAATCTGTCGTCTGTCCTGTGGGGGATAATGTGTGTGAAATGACGCAAGCACAGTTGACTGTCTGGCGTAATCGCCTGCTGTCCGACTGGGCCCAAGTACGAGAAACGCTGATCGGTCAACTGAAAGCCTGCCGCCGTGACGAGTGGGCCGAGCAGGTCGGTCACTGCGATCAGGATCAACTGGTTGAACTGACCAGCCGCCTGGATCTGCCGAAGGTAGAGCAGAGCGTGGCCCGCCTCAAGCGGATCGACGCGGCACTCTGCCAGATGGATCTGGGCATCTACGGCCTCTGCTCAGATTGTGAAGAGCCGCTGGCCATCGAACAGCTGGAACAGGATCCGACCCTGCAACGCTGCCCGCGCTGCGAAACCCGCTATCGCAAGGGATTCCACGCCCACGAACTGTGAGGGATGCACATCTGTGCATCCGCTCAACCCTCAGCACTGGTTACTCCGTCATTCCTGTCCAATACTCAACCGTATCAGCCTGCCCGAGGGGATGCGTTGTGTACCGACTCTTGTTGTTATGGTGTTTGTGTTGCCAGGCGCTGGCACAGGAGTCATTGGTCGTCGGCTGGGTCAACTGGCAGCCCTTCAGCTTTCGCAACGAACAGCAGCAGCTTCGCGGACTGGATGTGGAACTGCTCGACGCCATCTTCCAGCGCGCCGGTTATCAGGCACGATTCAGTGAAATGCCCTGGGCTCGCGTGCTGCACGAGCTGCAATTTGGCACGATACAGGTTGGCATGTCTGCCAATATGACCGCCGAGCGGCAACAATACGCCCGCTTCAGCCACCCCTATCGGGAAGAGGAGACGGTCATCGTCGTCCGCCGCCAGGATGCCGAACGCTGGCGCGGGATCACCACCCTCGACCAACTTGCCAATACCCCTGACTTTCATCTCGGACTGCTCAAAGGTTTTGATTACGGCGACTCCTTCCGCCAATTGATGACCCAACCCGACATGCAGCCCCGCTTGCAGATGCGCTTGCGGCTGGAGCAGCTACTGAAAATGTTGCAGGGGGGGCGGATCCAGGGATTTATTCTCGATCCCCACGGGCTACAGGAGTGGCGCAATCAGGGGAAGCTACCGGATGATCTGCATATTCTGCTGCGTATCGAACTGACACCGGTTCACCTGATACTGAGCAAAGAGAGCACCACAGAGACGCACCTGCAACGGCTCAATCAGGCTATCGATCAGTTGAAACAGAGCCCCGACTATCGGCAGATCCTCGATCGCTACCAGTTCACCCCCCAACATCTATCAGCCCCTCAACATCCATAAGAGAGGGGAGCCTCGGCTCCCCTCTCTGTTTCTGTCTGCCACACGCTTGCCGCTTCTCGCGACAGACCCTTATTCCATCAGACACCACGGCACTCAGTGCCCCAATACAATCCCGGCAAGATGGGAAAAGTGGTGAATTTCGTGGGTTGCCCCACTGTCGCCCGCTTGCCGCTCGGGGTTGTACCAGCAGGTCGCCAGCCCCTGCGCCGCCGCACCGGCGATATCGGTTTTCGGGTTGTCACCCACCATCAGCACTCTGGCCGGATCCGGCTGTCCCATCAGGGAGAGAGTGTGCTGGAAAATGGCGGGATCAGGCTTGGTCACCCGGATCTCGTCGGAGATCACCAGCGGCTCGAACCACTCGCTCCAGCCCAGTTTGCCGAGCCGCCCGCGCTGGGGCACGCTGAAGCCATTGGTGATGATCCCCATCCGCACCTTGCTGCGCAGTTGCTGCAGGGTATCAAGCACGCCCTCAAGGGGCATGCTCAGGGCGACAATCTGCGCCAGAAAGGTGTTGTTCATCGCCATGGGATCGGCGTCAACCTGCTGGGCAAAGAGGGCAAAGCGGGTCTGCTGCAGCGCAGTTGCATCGATCTCGCCGTCGTTGTACTGCTGCCAGAGCCCGTGGTTAATGGTGTGATACTGCGCCATGGCGGCGTCATCGGCCTCAACACCATAGATCGTTAGCGTTCGGGCCAGCGCCTCGGCGACCGGGAAATCGAGCAGGGTTTCATCCAAATCGAACAGCACCCAGTCATAGCTTGGTTGTTTCACAGAACTCCTTGTTATCAGTCAGATGGATCAGTGGTATGTCGGCCGATGCGACCCAGCGGGCTGGCCAGCAGATCCAGAGTGAGGCGCACGCCAAAACCGGTCACTTCGCTGGAGACCACCCCATTGCCCCCCTTGTTGCGAAAACCGCTCAAATCAAAATGCAGCCAGGGGGTCTGCTCGGGCACGAAGTGAGCGAGAAAACGGGCCGCATCGATATGATCCGGCGAACTGCCCGGCGCGCATTGCAGCAGATCAGCCCATTCACTCTCGATGTTGTCGTCATAATCGTCATCGAGCGGGAAGGGCCAGATCCGCTCGCCGCTGCGCTGACCCAGATTGACCAGCGAGACCAGCCACTCACTGCGGTTGGTAAAAACGCCGCTGTAGCGGCTACCCAGCGCCCGCTTGCAGGCACCGGTCAGGGTCGCATAGTCGATCAACAGATCCGGGGTATCCTGCACGGCCATCGCCAGGGTGTCGGCCAATACCATGCGCCCTTCTGCATCGGTATCGACCACCTCGATGGAGGTGCCATTGATGGCGGTCACCACCTCGCCAGGGCGATAGGCGTGAGGACCGATATGGTTCTCGGCAATGGCCAGCCAGCAGTGTACCTCGTAGGGTAGCTGGGCTCGACTGATGGCGTAGAGGGCCCCCAGCGCCACCGCGCTGCCCCCCATGTCCAGATGCATGCCATACATGCTGCCGGAGACCTTGAGGTTATAGCCACCGGAGTCGTGGCAGATCCCCTTGCCCACCAGCGCAATGCGGCGCACCGGCTTGGGCGGGTAGTAGCTGAGCTTGACCATGGCCCCCTGATTGTCTTCCGAGCCACGGGCGACCGCCAGAAACGCCCCCGCCCCCAGCTCGGCCAACTGCGCCTGATCATAATGCTGACACAGCCACCCCTCATCTTGCGCCAGTTGGCTGACGAACTCGCGATAGCTGGCGGCAGTGAGCTCGGAGGCGGGCAACACCGCCAGATGACGAGCCAATCCATTGCCCCCCGCCTCGCTGTAAAGGCGCGCCAGATCAAGCACCACCGCGGGAGAGACAATGATCTGCTGGTAGGTCCAACCGCTCTCGTTGCGACTCTTGCTGGTCGGCAGCGGCACATTGGCGGCCAACAGGGCAGAGAGTAGCAACTCGGCCAGCATCACTCGTTCAGCAGGGGAAAATCCCTCCAGATGCAGACCGAACCGCTCCAGTTTTAGCCCCGACAGCGGTGCTATCCAGTTTCTTACCTGCTTATAGAGACGGTGATCCCGCGTCACACTGCTGGCCACAAACACCACCTGCAACAGGGTATTGCCATGCATCAGGGTAAAGGGGGACTTTTGTCCGAGGGCAAGCAGGGTTTTGACATCGGCAAACTGGGGCTGTGCCAATAACGCCTCTTTCTGCTCTTCGGCGATCACCAGCAACTGCAGCGGCAATCCCATGGCAAGGGCCTCGGCCAGGGTGGCATCCTGACTCTCGATAGCGGGGGGAAGATAGGTGAAGGGTGTGATCACAGGAGAGCGCCTCATCCATGAAGAGATACCTGATGATACCTAACAAATGGTTGATGCGACCAGTTTTGGTCTTGAAAAAGCGTCAGAAATAGCAGCAATCACCAGCAGGCGACGGGCATCAAGGATGATTGTTCAATGAAAGAAAGAGTAGCAATACAAGAAGGGAACGATCAGAAGTTGGTTGCGGGGGCCGGATTTGAACCGACGACCTTCGGGTTATGAGCCCGACGAGCTACCGAGCTGCTCCACCCCGCGTCCGAATTGTCACCCTCAAGCCGAGCAGTAGCTTGGTGGCGTTTGTCTGCGTTCGATTGTTTACACAATCCCATGCCGACGAAAAAGTTGGTTGCGGGGGCCAGATTTGAACTGACGACCTTCGGGTTATGAGCCCGACGAGCTACCGAGCTGCTCCACCCCGCGTCCGAATTTTTCTCGAAGTGGCCGAGCAGTAGCCAGTTCGATTTTTCCTTTTCTGCCAACCTATTACAGCGGTTTGACAGGTCAGGTTCTCAGATGGTTGCGGGGGCCAGATTTGAACTGACGACCTTCGGGTTATGAGCCCGACGAGCTACCGGGCTGCTCCACCCCGCGTCTGAGGTCGCCAATAATAGGCGCCAGCGCACAGATTGCAAGTAAATATCTCAAAAAAAGTTTATTCGTAGATTAATCGGACAAAGAGTGCGGTCATTAGCAGCATCATGCTGTTTTTTCAGGCAATCGAGTCCTTGCAGGGCATCCGGCACTACACTCAATAAGCTGAACTCTCCTCATTTTGGGTAGGTAAAATATGCGCATCTCCGCCGGTCATTGCCGTCAGTTGGGGGCCACACCCGACAGCCACGGCGTCAACTTCGCGATCTGGGCCCGCCTGGCCAGCCGGGTGGAACTGCTGCTCTTCGCCAGCGCCGAGGACAGCACGCCAGAGGTGATCCCGCTCTCGCCCCGCTTCAACCGCACCGCCTACTACTGGCATATCCATATTGAAGGGCTACCTGTCGGTCAACGCTACGCCTATCGCATTCAGGGCCCGTGGCGCCCTTACTGCGGCACCCGCTTCGATGCCGACAAGGTGCTGCTCGACCCGTATGGCCGCAGCATCGAGCTGGGCGCCAACTACGACCGCTGGGCGGCGGCCCGGCCCGGCAGCAATCTGGCCTGCTGCGCCAAGAATCGGGTGGTCGATACCCGTCACTACAACTGGGAAGGAGACAAGCTGCCCGCCCACTCTCTCTCCCGCTCGGTGATCTATGAGCTGCATCTGGGGGGGTTTACCAAATCCCCCAGCTCCGGGGTTGATCCGGCGCTGCGCGGCACCTATCTCGGGCTTATCGAAAAGATCCCCTATCTGCAATCCCTCGGCGTCACCGCCGTCGAGCTGCTGCCGGTGTTCCAGTTCGATCCCCAGGATGCGCCAAAGGGGCTCTCCAACTACTGGGGTTACAGCCCCATGTCCTTTTTTGCCCCGCACGCACAATACGCCTGCGGCGATGACCCTCTCACCGAGTTTCGCGATATGGTCAAGGCGCTGCACCGCGCCAATATCGAGGTGATCCTGGATGTGGTCTACAACCACACCGCCGAGGGGGGTGATGATGGTCCCGTCTTCTCGTTTCGCGGCATCGATAACGAGGCCTACTACATCCTCGACAACAACCAGAAAGACACCAACTATTCGGGCTGCGGCAACACCTTCAACGGCGCCCATCCGGTGGTACTGCGGATGATCATGGACAGCCTCCACTTCTGGCGTCAGGAGATGCACGTCGATGGCTTCCGGTTCGATCTGGCCGCCATCCTGTCGCGGGACGAATCGGGCCAGCCGCAGGCCAATGCGCCCACCCTGCGCACCATAGATACCGATCCGAACATTGCCGACATCAAGCTGATTGCCGAAGCCTGGGATGCGGGGGGACTCTACCAGGTGGGGTCGCTCGCCGGCGCCCGCTGGCGTGAGTGGAACGGCCAGTTCCGGGATGATGTGCGCCGCTTCCTGCGCGGCGATGACAACAGCGTCACTACCTTTGTCGAGCGGCTGTGCGGCAGCCCCGACATCTACCACTATCACCACGCCGATCCCGAGAAGAGCATCAACTTCGTCACCTGCCACGATGGCTTTACCCTGTGGGACTGGGCCAGTTACAACGGCAAGCACAACGAGGCCAACGGGGAGGAGAACCGCGACGGCTGTGATCACAACTTCAGCTGGAATCACGGCCATGAAGGGATCACCGAAGATCCCCAGATCAACGCCCTACGGATGCGGCAGGCCAAGAACATGATGGTGGCGACCCTGCTCTCGGTGGGATCCCCCATGCTGCTGATGGGAGACGAGCTGCTGCGCACCCAGCGGGGCAACAACAACGGTTACTGTCAGGATAACGCCACCTGCTGGATGAACTGGCTACCCAGCACCCGCGGTCAGGAGATGTTCCGCTTCATGAAGGAGCTGATCCAGTACCGCAAACACCTGTTCCAGCGCCCGGAGCAGGAGAGCATGCCGCTGTCGCTCACCGAGATCCTGCGCCACAGCGAGATCTGCTGGCACGGGGTCAACGCCGGACAACCGGACTTCAGCCCCCACTCCCACGCCATCGCGATGTCGGCGCTGTCGAGCGAAACCAAGCTGGCACTCTATGTGCTGTTCAACGCCTACTGGGAGCCCCTCACCTTCAATCTGCCGAGCCCGCCCAAGGGGGTTGGCGGCTACTGGCGGCGGATCCTCGATACGGCCCTCCCCTCGCCGCAAGATATCTGCACCTTCGGCATGCCGCTAGAAGGGCTGACCCGGGAGTATCTCGCCCAACCGCGCAGCAGCTGCCTCTTTATCTGTGGGGCCGACGACTTCTATTGATAGATAACTGCGGCTTGATTGCTGCTAATGGATTGCTGCTAATGGATGGCTGCGATACCGGCAAGCCAGATAGGCAAAAGCCCCGAGCAAAGGCTCGGGGCTTTCTCTTTTCAGCGCAGGTATCAGACCAGCTGATGCAACACGCTGGTGGCGGCAATCTGGGCGATCAGCAGGCCACACAGGGAGGTGGAGACCACCACTGGCGCGGTATCACGCTGCAAGTAGAGCGGACTGAACCAGAGCAGCAGGGAGGCCACCAGCAGGGCAGCCTGGGTCACCACAGCCGGGATCAGCGCATCGAGATTGGCCTCGCCCCCTTGCCAGCCCACCAGCACCGCCAGCCAGACAAGGCTGGCCATCGCCCCCACCAGACCGGCCAGCGGCAACAGGGTGTTGAATGCCTTGAGGCGATGACGGGCCCGTAGCAGCATCAGGTGGGCAAAGGCCGCCCCCAGCATCGCCATCTGCAGCAGACCGCTCACCCAGCCTTGCAGTTGCAGCAGCCCGAAGCCATAGACAGCGAGCGGCAACGCCGGTAGCCAGAGCAGCGTTGAGGGGACTGAACGCTTACCCTCCAGCCGTGACTGGGCCAGCGACAAGCCGACCCCGAGCACCAGTGCTACACCACCACTCCAGATCAGCCAGCTGGCCGCCTTGGCCTCGACCGCCAGCATCAAGGAGAGCGCGGTAATGACCCAGATGGAGAAGATCTGCTGACTAATGCGCGAGCGCTGGCCGGGGCAGATATCACCGCGCCACAGCACGATACCGAGGGCGATCAGGGCGCCAAGCGCCATCAATCCGGTGAGGGGAAAGAGCCAAAAAGGGAGTTGGACGAACACGACGCCTCCAGCAGTAAAGATTCGAGGTGCGCCACCGGGGCGCCAGAGAGGGGGCGAGTATACCCAAACCGGCTGCTATCCCCAATCACGACAAACAATCGTAGGCAAACAATCCGGGGCACTGGCCGCCAGCACAATGCACCTTGAAGGGCGCCCTGCTGGCAGCCATACCCATAGTGCCGGGATGCGGCGCAGGCTTCAGCCCTGACCGCGGGCCAGCGCCACCACCCGGGCAAACATCTGGCGGATCACCGGCGGAATATGCTCGGCACCGAGCCGCTCCGCCTCTTCCACCACCGCCAGCGCCATCCCCGGCTTGCTGCGGTGATGGATCGCCTTGTTGATGATGTGACTGGCACTCCACATGGCGCGCCCGCCCACCCCGGCCTCGCGGCGAAACACAGCTTCAAAGCCGTTGTGATAGAGGTAGTGCTCGATGTCGGCGGCAGGAAGCTGGGTCAGTCGGTCCCGCTCCCGCTCGCCCTTGAGCTGGCCACGGGCCGAGGCGGCATACTTGAGCCCCGCCTCGTCGCCATCGGTCAGCAGGTGCCACTCGATGCCAAAGTCCCGCGCTACCTTGATCAGCGGCGACTGGCCGCACTGGGCAAACTCGATGATCCGCACCCCTTCGGCCCGCAGACTGTAACCGCAGATCTGGGCCAGCTCGGAGAGCAGCCAGATCTCGGTCTCCCCCTCCACCAGCAGCCAGCAGCGGGCAAACAGCGACATGGGGCGGTTGATCCGCACATGGAAGGCGATCTTGCGCAGATCGTCGCTGCTGTAGCGCTCGCCCCCCAGCTGGTGACAGAGGATATCCTGCTGACGGCGCACCAGCCGCCGCACCTGATTGAGCGGCAGGGAAGAGAGCAAGTCTCCCGAGTTGGTGGTGAGCAGCTTCTGGCCCGGCAGTTGTTCCAGCAGCCCCCACGCCAGCGCCAGCATGGTCGGATGCAGCCGGCTCTCCGGATCCTCCAGGATCATGATGGGACGGGCCCCCTCCTCCAGCTCCCGGTTGCCACGCGCTTGCAGCAGGGTGGCCGCCATCCCCGCCATCGCCAGTTGCAACGCGCGGTTGTCGGCGCGGCGTAGCAGGGTATGCAGGTTGCCCGGATTGCGCAACGTCATGGGGCGATTGATGATGTCGCGCTGACTGCGCGGCTTGTTCTTGATGGGGGCCAATGCGTTGAAGTAGTGATCCATCAGCTGGCGCACCGCCTGCAGCGCCTCTTTGAGCTCCGGCTCGCCGATGCGCTGGGGTTCGTCGATCAGCTTGTCCGCCAGCTCGCTCAGGCGATGTTCGGAGAGATCTCCCCACTGCAGGGTCTCCACCCCGTTGCGGGCACTGCGGGCATCCCGCAGCCGGAACACCGGGTTCATGGTGATCAGCATGGAGACCAGCTCATGTGCATTGGCGATGGGCAGGCTCTTGCCCACCCCGTCGAGAAAATCGTGCATGGTGAGCACAGAACCATCCGCCTGCAGCTCGGCGCTGGCGCGATAGTGAATACGGTGGAATTTGTCTTTATGCAGCACCCAGGAGGGGCTGAGACGAGCCAGGCGACGGGAGTGCTGGCACATCTGGGGTCTGTGCTCACTGAAGGTGAGCACCAGTTGCAGGTGGCGCGCCGGCGCCAGTTCGGGATCTTCCGGTTGGTGAAAATCCTCGGCGGTGAACTGATAGGGCTCGGCATTTTGCCCCAGCAGGCACCAGAGGGCGCGCAGCAGGCTCGATTTACCCCAGGTGTTCTCGCCGATCAGCACTGTGGTGTGATCCAGCCCGAGCGACAGGCGATTTATGCCGCGAAAACCTTTGACTTCAATACGTTCCAGAAACATCCGGCCATGTCCACATCATTGTGATGGGGCAATAGTGGCAAAATTACCGGAAAAATCCTATCGCAGGCGGGGGGATTTCAACGTGAACTGTGAGGCACTGCAGGTTCGGGAGGGGTAACAACAGCGGTGCGATCTTGCGGAGCATTCCAGTGGCTAAACCAGAGGTGACGAGTACGAGTTTGACGTTTGCGATAATTCAATGGGCATTCCTTTCAATGGATAAGTGGTAGAGAGTACACCTCTTTTGCCCAAAGTCTCAGGGTTATCTGTGACAGGAAGATGACAATTGCGCCCGCCACTGCCCCGGCGTCAAACCAAACGCCTCGCGAAAACGGTTGCCAAAATGGGCCTGGGAAGAGAAGCCGCACTGACTGGCGATGCTGGCCAGCGGCTCCGGGCCAGCCAGCAGTTGTTTGGCCCGTTTGAGCCGCAGCCCCAGCAAATAACGGTGAGGCGGGCAACCGAGACTCTGGCCGAACATGCGGGCGAAGTGGTACTCGCTCAGCCCTGCTTGCTGGGCCAGCTCTGCCAGTGTCACCGAATCGGCCAGATGGGCCTGCAGATACTCCTGCACCCGCTTGATCACCACGGGCGCCAGCCCGCCGCGTAGAGGCGGCAAACCGGGAGCTTCCTCGGTGTGGTGACGATAGGCGTGGAGGATCAACATCCAGGCGCCGTGGGAAAGCGCCAGCCGATCGACCCCGTGCTGCCACTCCAGCTGCATCAGCTGACGCTGTACCAACCCGGCCGCCTGCGGATCGTCGATAAAGGTCTTGTCCACCAGTTGCAGGTGGCGCCCCTCCTTGTCACACACCTCCTCGGCGATACGGGTGAGGTGAGCCGGGGTGAAGTAGAGATGAAAGAAGCGAAACTCTTCACGCACCAGCCACTCGGATCTGTGGTGATCCGGCATGATGCACACCTTGCCGGTGCCGCCGTGGCCACCCGGTCCATCAAGCCGCTCGGTCTGCTCGCCCCCTTGCAGATAGACGCTCAGGGTGTGGTGACCCGGCTTGTGATAGCGGGTCTGGTCATAGCAGTTGCGCCAGCTGGCCACCCCGAGCCCGGGTTCGAGCCAGCAGGCGTCCTCCAGCCGGGCGCCGGTGCTGACCAGTGCATCAAATACCCCTGCTGTTTTCATTCGCCCCTGCCACCTGTTCCGGTTATTTGCGCGGCTCTCCCGCCTGCCATCCATCTTACCGACCGTGCCCGCAGATGACAGCGCAGGACGATGAAAAACCGCAAGATGGTGCAATCCAGCCATCAGGACTCGCCCCATAGTGGGTCATATCCTCCCTGACTCACCGGAACTGTACCGGAACTATGATGAACCTGATGCTCTATCTTGCTACCGTGCTTATCTGGGGCAGTACCTGGATTGCCATCGCCTGGCAACTTGGCCCCATCCCCATCGAGGTGTCGGTGCTCTACCGCTTCCTGCTGGCGGCGGTGGCACTGTTTGCCCTGCTCACCGCCAGCGGCCGCTTCCCACGCCTCCCCTGGCACGGCCAGCGTTACGCCGCACTGCTCGGTGCCCTGCTCTTTTCCACCAACTTTCTCTGCTTCTACCACGCCACCCGTTACATCCCGAGTGGCATGTCGGCGGTGATCTTCGCCAGTGCCAGCATCTTCAACGGCCTCAACCTCTGGCTGTTCGAGCGCAAGCGCCCCACCCTGCGCTGGCTGCAAGGCTCCCTGTTGGGGCTCCTGGGCACCCTGCTGCTGTTCTGGCCGGTGCTGGCGGATGCGCAACTGGGTGCAAACGGCTGGAAGGGGCTGCTGCTCGCCTGCGGCGGCACCCTCTGCTTTTCGCTGGGCAATCTGGTCTCGGCCCGGGGCCAGCGCCACGGCTATCACGTACTGCAACTGGTGCCCTGGGGCATGGTTTACGGCGTGGTGCTGTTGCTGGGCTGGGTCACATTGCTCGGCCAGCAACTGGTAGTGCCGACCGACAGCCACTATCTGGCGGCCATGGTCTATCTCGCGCTGTTTGGCTCAGTGATCGCCTTTACTGCCTACCTGACCCTGGTGGGGCGCATCGGCGCCAGCAAGGCCTCCTACGCCACCGTGCTCTTTCCGTTGGTGGCGCTCACTCTCTCCACCTTCTACGAAGGCTTTGTCTGGCAGCCGGTCTCGGTGGTCGGGGTGGTGGTGAGCCTCATTGGCAATCTGGTGATCTTCGCGCCGCCCTTAAGCGAATGGCACATTCGCCCGGTCAAGGCAGCGAACGACCCTTGCTCCTGAGGCCGTCAGCCCCTAAGGTAGCGCCATTCGATATGCATGATGGCGACACGAGAGGGCGAGATGTTACTGGAAGGGCTGGAGACGCTGAGCCTGCTGGCGAGCGAAGGGACCATGGCCAAGGTGGCCAGTCGCCTCTATATCAGCCAGTCGGCGGTGAGCAAGCGGATTGCCCAGCTGGAGCTGCGCCTTGGCAAGAAGCTGATCGAGCCGGAGGGGCGCCAGATCCGGCTCACCCCGCAGGCCCATGAGCTGCTTGAGCGAGTGGCCCCGAGTCTGGCCGAAATGAAGGGGGTGCTGGCAGATAGCCAGGATCTGGCGGATCACAGCCCCCTCCCCATCGCCTGCTCCGAAACCCTGCTGGCGGGCTACCTCGCCCACTTTATGCGCGACTATCTGGGCCGCGATCCCCATCTTGCCCTCTCCACCCACCACACTCCGGTCATTCTGGCGCGGGTGCGCAGCGGTGATGCCCTGCTCGGCATCTGCGCCGGTCGGCTCCCTCCCGGCCACGGCCTCGGCGCCGATTTGCTAATGGAAGAGCCCTTCTATCTGGTTGGCGAGGCGCAGCAGAGCCTGCCGCCAGCCAGCTCAGGGAGCAGGCGCAAGATCCTCGCCATGGATCTGGAGAACCCCTCCAACCGCTACCTGCGCGAACCGCTGGCAGAGATGGGGCTGGAGCCCGCCATGGAGCTCGACTCCTATCTGGCGCTCATCGAACTCGCCAAGGCAGGCATTGGCCCTGTGCTGCTGCCCGCTGGCCTGCTGGGGCTGATAGGAGAACAGGGGGAGATGGCCCGCCCACTGCCCGGACTGGGCCGCCCCCTTCATCTGGTCTACCGGCAGAGCAGTCTCAAGCGCAAGCGGATTGCCCAGCTGGTCAGCGCCCTGCAGCAACACTTTCGCCACTGCAGCGACACGCCGCGCTAACTGTGTAAACCCGCCAGATGTTTACGGGGCCCAAGGGCCCCGTAAACATCCAATTTGTTGCCCACTCCCCGCGGTTCAGATCCAGGCAAACAGCTCGGGATACTGGCTCCAGACCAGCTTGGCAGACATCAGCAACGAGACGGTCACCAGCAGCGGCTTGATCAGCTTCACCCCTTGTTTGAGCACCATTTTGGAGCCAAAACGGGCGCCGATAAACTGCCCCAGCGCCATGCAAAAACCGACACTCCACACCACCTTGCCACCAAGGGCAAAGAACAGCAGGGAGGCTATGTTGGAGGTGAAGTTGAGCAACTTGGTGTGAGCGGTGGCACGCGCCATGCCAAAACCTGCCAGCGCCACGAAACCGATGGCAAAAAACGATCCTGTGCCCGGCCCGAAGAAGCCGTCATAGAAGCCGACACCGCCCCCCACCAGCAGCGCAAACAGCATGGGGGTGAGACGGCGGGAGCTCTCGGCATCGCTCACCCGCGGCGAGAAGTAGAAGTAGCAGGCAAAAGCCATCAGCAGGAAAGGGAGCAGGCGCTCGAGAATGGCAGCATCGATGGTCTGCACCGCCAGCGTGCCGATGGCCGCACCGATAAAGGTGCAGATCACCGCAGGCCAGATCATGGCCCACTCCAACAGCCCCTTGCGGGCATAGAACCAGGTGGCGGAGAAGGAGCCGAAACTGCTCTGCAGCTTGTTGGTGCCGAGCACCAGCGCGGGCGGCATACCGGTGGCGAGCAGCGCTGGCACCGTCAGCAGGCCGCCGCCACCGGCGATGGCATCGATAAAGCCGGCGACGAGCGCCACACCAAACAGGGCAAACAGGGTAACCAGTTCCAATTCCATCCATAGACCTCACGAGAGTGGGTTGCCCGAAGGGGCCGGACAACCGGAGATAACCAAAACGACGTTGTGCAGGGGCTGCACAGACTGTCAGCTATCCTAGCGGGCCACTGACCATGAATCTAACGAAACAGTGGCAGCCAATTGATTCCTGATTTTCATTGATGTGCGCTGCCACGCCCCTGCCCCAACCCTCAGAGGGCCCGTTAAAGCGCGGGGGACGGGACTTCCGCTTCCTTGATGGCCGCCAGCGCCTCACACAGATGATCCTCATCGGCACTGGGGAAACGGCTGACCCGACCGGCCATGTAGCGGCTGCTGAACAGATTGAACCAGTGTTGCAGCGCCTGCCCCGCCTTGAGCTCCCCCGCAACTTCCAGCACACAGGCCGCCACTTCGGCGGTGCAGAGGTGCTCATCGCAGTTGGCCACTCGCATCCCGTAGGTGGAGAGCGCATCGGGCTTGATGGCGAGCACCGGAAATCCGTCGAGATAGGGGCTCTTGTTGAACATCTTGCGCGCCTCCGGCCAGGTGCCGTCGAGCAGGATAAAGAGCGGCTTCTTGCCCGGTGCCAACGTCACCTCACCGGTCAGGCGGGCAGGCTCCTTCTCGCAGGCGGGAAAGACCACATAGGGCTGCCAGGCAGGATCGGCCAGCAAGGCCAGCAACTCGGGATGGGGCTGGGTACGTGACCAGAGAAACGCCCAGGTGGTATCCGGCAACACATCGGCGATGAGGCGACCGGTGTTGGAGGGCTTCATCGGCTCGCTGTCATACATCAGCAGGCAGAAACCGGCCTCGGCTTTGAGCTCGGGGCGCCACTCGCAGGCACACCAGTCCTCGCGCAGCTGACAGGCCGGACAGCGGGCCAGGGTGCCGCCACGGGCAAGAAACGGTCGGGTAGAGATACTCTTGCGCCAGGCCCGCAGGCGGTTGACGGCGTGATCAGGAACAGGCTTCATTTAGGTTCACAACTGGAGTCAAAACAGGAACGGCGGCAGTGCCAACATGTCACGGGCCACAGGCCCCGATAACAGGGGCGCTGCCGGAAAAGCGCAAGATTGTACCCAGTTACGCGCTGGCGGAACAGCAATCCCTGCCCCTTTCGCCAGACACAGTGCCAAACTCTCTTGCCTTACGACTCCTGACAGCTGCGCAGCAGCTCCAGCAACAGGCTGCCATCGCGCAGCGCCTTGTGCACCTGCACCGAGGTGGGCTTGGTGGGATCTTCGTAGAAGTGGGTGGATTCAATCTGCAGCCGAACCAGATATTCGGCGGGCAACTGGCTGGCCAGCGACTGGTGCAGCATGGGGAACAGCAGCCGATCGGCGCGGGTGATCTCGCCCCCCAGCAGCAGCTTGCCCGGATTGAGCAGGCAGATGAGGTTGGATAGCACCTTGGAGAGGCGGCCCGCCGCCTGATGGAGAATATCCTGACAGAGGCTGTTGCCCGCCAGCGCCAGCTCGCACAGCTCGCGGATGGTGACGCTCTCGGGCAAGTCGTGCTCCTGCATCCGCTCGCGCAGATCCCGGTATTGCGCCTCCAGCGCCTGATTGGTCACCAGGGTGCAGGCACAGCCAAAGCCGCCGCAGTAGCAGCGCTGGCCATAGGGCTCGAGCTGCAGGTGGCTGAGATCCCCGAGCAGCGCATTCTCGCTCTCGATGAGCTGGCCGTTGACCACCATGCCGACCCCGATGTCGTTGTGGACAAACACCAGCACCGCATCGGCGCAATTCTTGGCAGCCCCCCACTCCCGCTCGGCCTGGATCCAGGTACGCACGTCACCGCTCACCAGCACCGGCACGGCAAACGCCTGTTGCAGCGTGGGCCCCAGCGGCCAGTTGCGCAGATCGTAGAAGGGGAAGTGCTTGACCATGCCGGAGTGACGCTCCACCTGACCCGGCAGACAGAGGGCGATACAGGCCAGACTGAGGGACTTTTTCGGCAGAAACACCTTGATGGCGTGTACCAGACTGCCCAACAGATCGGCCCGCTCTTCTTCGGTAAAGAGGTGGCGCTGGCGAGCCAGTGAGCGACCGGAAAAGTCGAACAGCGCCATATCCACGTAGCCACGACCAAGACGCATGGAGAGAAACTGGAAGCGGCGCTCGTTGATGCGCAGCAGGGTCTGGCGACGGCCGCGCCCCACCGAACTTTCGCCACAGGTCACCACCAGACCGCCATCGAGCAGTTCACGGGTGATCTTGGTGATGCTGGCAGGGGAGAGGCCGGTCAGGCGGGAGAGATCGGTACGTGACAGCTCCTTGTGCTCCTCCAGACTGGCGTACACCAGGCCGTAGTTGAGCTGCCGGATCAAGTCGATACTGCCTTTCACGATCTCATTCATAGGATATGGATTAAGGGCTGACACAGGGGCCGCCAATTTTCACACATTATTGTGCAATCCCCAAATAAAGTGCGGCCTGAACCGGAGTTCAGACCACATCTTGTGGTTGTCATCACGGGCCCTGACAGGATCAATAACGGAACTGGGAGACCAGTTTGCGCAATTTGTCGCCGGTATTGGCCAGATCGCGAGTGGTGCTGTTGGATTCCACCGCCGCATCGGTCAGCTCGCTGACGATCTGCTGAATGGCTACCAGGTTCTTGTTGATCTCCTCCGACACCGCATGCTGCTCCTCGGCGGCGGTGGCGATCTGGATGTTCATGTCGTTGATGGTACTGACCGCCATCACCATGCTGTCGAGGGAGCTGGCGATGTGTCCCGCTTCCTGCACCGTCTCCTGGCTGCGATCCTCGCTCGCCTGCATCACATCCACCGCCTGCTTCACCCCGCCCTGCAGCCGTTGCAGCATCTCGTTGATCTCCTTGGTGCTCTGCTGGGTACGACCGGCCAGCGAGCGCACTTCGTCCGCCACCACCGCAAAGCCACGCCCCTGTTCACCAGCCCGGGCCGCCTCGATGGCGGCATTGAGCGCCAACAGGTTGGTCTGCTCGGCAATGCCACGAATGACCTCCACCACGGAGCCAATCTTGGCGGTTTCTTGCGCCAGCTGCTCGATAACACCGGAGGCGGTATGCACCTCCCCCACCAGCCGGTTGATACTGTTGATGGCCCCACTCACCACACCGCGCGCCGCGTCAGACTCACGGGCCGCATCGCTGGTTGCTGTCGCGGCATTGGAGGCGCTGGCCGCCACCTCCTGCGCGGTGGAGCTCATCTCGGTCACCGCAGTCACCACCTGATCGGTCTCGCGGCTATGGCCCTGCATCTGATGATCGTAGTGTTCGCTCAGATTGTGCAGCTTCTCAACTGCGCTAAAGAGGTGATTGCTGGTCTCGCCCACCTGGCTCACCACCGACTGGATCCGCTCGACGAAGCGATTGAAGGCGCTGGCCAGTTGACCAATCTCGTCCTGACTCTGCACCTTGAGGCGCTGGGTCAGATCCCCCTCCCCGTCGGCAATGTCATTGAGCGCCGACACCGCATCCGCCAGCGGTTTGGTCACCCGGTTACCCACGATCACCGTCACGACCAGGGTGATACCGAGGATCAGCAGGATCACCAGCACGCTGCTCTGCAGCGACGCATACATGTTGCTCTCGCGCTCTGCGCGCAGGGCGGCCAAATCGTTGTCGATATCATCGATATAGAAACCGGTACCGATGACCCACTGATACTTGTCCAGCACCATGTTGAAGGCCAGCTTGGGGGCATCGCGACCGATGGAGGGTTTGGCCGTCCAGTACTCGGAGAAGCCATCCCCCTGACGGGCCACCTTGAGAATGTCCTGGATCAGCAACTTGCCCTTGGCATCCTTGTCGTTCCAGCGGTTTTTCCCCTCCAGCTCGGCACGGGTCGGCAGCAGTACTGTGTTGCCCTCAAAGTCATAGACAAAGAAGTAGCCGTCACTGCTGTAACGCAGTGGCCTGAGCAACTCTTTGACCTTCTGACGATTTTCCGGTGAATCCGGCAGGGCATATACGGCATCGACGGCGGTTTTGGCCATCATGATGTAACTGCTGAGCAGCGCCTTGCGCTCCTTGATGGCATCTTCCCTCGCCACCACCAGCTCAGACTCCAGAGCGCTCTTGGAGACCATGTAGTTACTGAGGTTGACCACCAGGGCCATCAGCAGTACGGGTACTGCACCCAGTAACAGGATTTTCTGTTTTAGCGTCATCTTTCACATCCTTGCAGCTGTTTTTATTGGAATTCCTAGCCTACTCATCAGTATAGGTGCTGGCAGGGCGAACCCCCCTTTCGTTACAATTCACTTAAACAAATCGGCCAGAATGTGAAAATCATGAATCTTTGTCCTTGCAGTTCAACCCTTTCTCTCGAATTGTGCTGTGGCTCACTTCACAGTGGCGCTGTGGCTGACACCCCGGAGCAGCTGATGCGCTCGCGCTACAGCGCCTTCGTGCTCGGGCTGGGGGAGTATCTGGTCCATAGCTGGCATCCGGCCCACCTCGGCGGCCTCACCGCCGAAGAGCTTTCACGCATCGACACCCGCTGGGACGGTCTCGAGCTCATCACCAGCCAGGGCGGCCCGCAAGATGAAACCGGGATAGTGGAGTTCAAAGCCTGGTTTCTGGAGGGGGATAAGCGCCACTGCCTGCATGAGCGCTCCCGCTTCGTGCGTTATCAGGGGCGCTGGGTCTACACCGAAGGGGAGATCGATCCCCTGCCGCTCAAAACCGGCCGCAACGATCCCTGCCCCTGTGGCAGCGGCAAAAAGCACAAGAAGTGCTGTGGCTGACGCGTAACACACCCACCAGACTCGTCAAACAGCGGCAAGGGGCATCCGATGCCCCTTTTTTGTACCTGTCATTCGCCACCGGCCGACAAATCGATGCGATGGCAAGCGTGACAAATGTCACATAATGCTCATTAACGCGCGAGCGAATGAGCGTTTGCGAGCGCAAATTTGGCCCATATCAAACATTTTCACTCAGAAGTGCGCCACACTGGCCTCATCTGGAAGAGATGAGACGGGCAACAATGAAAAGAATAACCACACAAGTCGTCATCATAGGCGGCGGTGCCACAGGGGCCGGCATCATGCGCGATTGCGCACTGCGCGGCATCGACTGCATCCTGCTCGAGCGCGATGATATCGCCGCTGGCACCACCGGCCGCAACCACGGCCTGCTGCACTCCGGTGCTCGCTACGCGGTGACGGATCAGGAGTCCGCCCGCGAATGCATCCAGGAAAACCGCATCCTCAAGCGGATTGCCAGCCACTGTGTCGAGGACACGGGCGGCCTCTTCCTCACCCTGCCGGAAGATGACATCAATTTCCAACGCACCTTTATGGATGCCTGCGCCCTGGCCGGTATCGACACCCGCCAGCTCGATCCCCGCGAAGCGTTGCTGCTCGAACCCAACGCCAACCCGGCGATGATCGGCGCCATCCATGTGCCGGATGGCACGGTCGACCCATTCCGCCTCGCCGCTGCCAACGTGCTGGACGCGAAAGAACATGGCGCCCGTATCTTCACCCACAGCAAGGTGCTGGGGCTGCTGCGCACGCAGGATCGGGTGCACGGGGTCAAAGCCATCAACACCCGCACCGGCGAAGCGTTCGAGGTGGAGTGTCAGGAGGTGATCAACGCCGCCGGCATCTGGGGCCAGCAAATTTGCGAATACGCCGATCTCGGCATCCGCATGTTCCCGGCCAAGGGCTCCCTGCTCATCATGGATTACCGCATCAACCAGTTGGTGCTCAACCGCGCCCGTAAACCGGCGGATGCCGACATTCTGGTGCCGGGCGATACCATCTCCCTGATCGGTACAACGTCGAGTCGCATCGATTACAACAAGATTGACCAGCTCACCGTCGAACCCGAAGAGGTCGAGGTGCTGCTGCGCGAAGGGATCAAGCTCGCTCCCATTATGGCCCGCACCCGTCTGCTACGCGCCTACGCTGGGGTACGCCCGCTGGTGGCGGTGGACGGTGACGACACCGGCCGCAACATCAGCCGCGGTATCGTGCTGCTGGATCACGCCGAGCGCGATGGCCTCAAGGGCTTCAACACCATCACCGGCGGCAAGCTGATGACCTACCGCCTGATGGCTGAGTGGGCCACCGATCTGCTGGCCAAGAAGCTCGGCAACAGCAAGCACTGCCAGACCGCCGAACTGAGCCTGCCCGGCTCACGGGATCCGGAAAAGGTCTCCGCTCCCGGCCTCTCGGTGCCGGTCGAAGGCTCTGCCCAATACCGCCACGGCGAGCGGGTTATCGCCTTCTTCCGTGACAACCCCAAGGCCAACGCCCTCATCTGCGAGTGCGAAATGGTCACCGCGGGCGAAATCGAATATGCCCTGCGCGAGCTGGATGTGGACAACCTCATCGACCTGCGCCGCCGCACCCGTCTGGGGATGGGGCCCTGTCAGGGCGAGCTGTGTGCCTATCGCGCCGCTGGTCTGATGCAGGAGTATGGCAAGGCTGACGGTCGTCAGGCCTGCGTCATGCTGCGCCAGTTCCTCGAGGAGCGTTACAAGGGGACCCGCCCCGTCCTGTGGGGCGATGCCCTGCGCGAGGCCGAGTTCACCTACTGGATCTACGAAGGGCTGTTTGGCCTGGGAGAATGGACGGCGCCGCAGTTGGTTGCCGATACGCCTCGCGGCCCAACCAGCGAGACCACTCACAAGGAGAGCCGTCATGAAGTTTGACAATATCGTTATCGGCGGTGGCATGGCGGGACTCTCGGCCGCCCTGCGGCTGGTAGAGGCGGGCCAGAAGACCCTGCTGATGGCCTCCGGCCAGAGTGCGCTGCACTTCTCCTCCGGCTCGATCGATCTGCTGGAGAGCGAGGGAGATCCCCGCGCCGCCCTGCCCGCCTTTATGGCAGCCCATCCGGATCACCCCTATAGCAAGGTGGGGATGCAAAATATCGAAGCGAGCCTCGCCGATCTGCAGCGCCACTGCGCCGAGCAGGGGCTGCCGCTGGTGCGCCACGAGACCAACCACCAGCGCCTGACCCCCATCGGCACCCTCAAACGCACCTGGCTCTCCCCCGATACCTGTGCCTGCGTCACCGATACGCCGATCCCGGATGTACTGCTGCTGGCCACCCTCGAGGGCTTTCGCGACTTTCATCCGGCGCTGGCGGCCGCCAATCTGGCGACCCATCCCCGCTTCGCCCACTGCCGCATTCTGACCGGCGAAGTACGCCTGCCCCAGCTGGCGGAATTCAGCCGCAACCCCCACGAGTTTCGCTCCGCCGATATCGCCCGTCTCTGTGACAAGCACCATCTGGTGGCGGACCTGGCCCGCGAGATCAGCCGCATGGTACTGGAGTGTGGTGAACCGGGCTGCCGCCATATCGTGCTGCCTGCTTGCCTGTCCCTTGGCTTGGTCGGCCCGCGTCTGGCGGAGCTGGAGCAGCGCACCGGCTGCACCATCAAGGAGGTGGCCACCATGCCGCCGTCGCTGATCGGCATGCGGATGCAGGAGGCACTCAAGCGCCGCTTCATGGCCCTTGGCGGCACCTTCCTCACCAGTGAACGGGTGCTGGGCGCCCGCTACGAGGGTGATCGCGTCATCGGCGTGCACAGCCAGAATGGCGATGATCAGCTGTTTGAAGCGGACCACTTCGTGCTCGCCTCCGGCAGCTTCTTCAGTCGCGGGCTGGAGTCCCGTCTGCGCGGCATCCGCGAGCCCATCTTCGATGCCGATGTGCTGAGTCTGGAAGAGCGTGATGCCTGGGCCGGTCGACGCCTGTTTGACCACCACCCCTTCATGGGCTTCGGGGTCAAGACTGACGACAAGCTCAGAGTGCTGCGCGGTGGCAAGCCGCTGGTCAACCTCTACGGCGCTGGCAGCGTGCTGGCGCACTATGACCCCATCAAAGAGGGGTCAGGTTCCGGTGTCGCCGTTGCCACCGGCTGGCAGGCTGCCGGCCATATTCTGGGCGCGGCCCAATGATTACTTTGTCCCATATCCCGTGTCTTCATCATCGCCGGGAGGAGAACTGACATGCTACTGGATCACGCCAACCAAACTTTCGATCAGTGCATCAAATGCACCGTCTGTACCGCCTACTGCCCGGTGGCCAAGGCCAACCCCGCCTACCCTGGCCCGAAACAGGCGGGCCCGGATGGGGAGCGGCTGCGGATCAAAAGCCCGGAGCTGTTCGACAGCGCCCTCAAGCACTGCACTAACTGCAAACGCTGTGAAGTAGCCTGCCCGAGCGGGGTGCGCATCGGCGACATCATCGCCAAGGCCAAGCACCAGTACAGCGGTTTCAAACCGGGGATCCGCGAGTTCGTACTCTCCCACACCGACCTGATGGGCAGCATGTCTACCCTGATGGCCCCCGTGGTCAACTTCACCACCGGCCTCAAGCCGATGAAACTGGTGCTGGACAAGGCGCTGGGGGTCTCCTCCCACCGCGACCTGCCCAAGTACTCCCAGGGCACCTTCCGCGGCTGGTACAAGAAGCAGAAAGAGACTCAGGCCTGTTATGCGCGCCAGATCGCCTACTTCCACGGCTGCTACGTTAACTACAACCACCCGCAGCTCGGCAAGGAGCTGGTGCAGGTGCTCAACGCCATGAACATCGGCGTGCAGTTGCTGGAGCGGGAGAAGTGCTGCGGCGTGCCGCTGATTGCCAACGGCTTCATGGACAAGGCCAAACAGCAGGCAGCCTTCAACATCCAGCAGATGGAGAACTCCCTGCTCGGCAACGAGATGCCACTGCTGGCCACCTCCTCCACCTGTGGCTTCACCCTGCGCGATGAATATCCCCACCTGCTGGAACAGGACAACCACAAGGTGCGCGATCGCATCTCGCTGGTGACCCGCTTCCTGTGGAACGAGTTCTACAAGGGCAACAAACCGGCGATGAAGCCGCTCAATCTGCACATCGCCTACCACACCCCCTGCCACATGGAGAAGATGGGGGGCGTCATCTACACCCTCGAATTGCTGCGCGCCATTCCCGGGGTCAAGGTGACAGTACTGGAGTCCCAGTGCTGCGGTATCGCCGGCACCTACGGCTTCAAGTCGGAGAACTACGAAACCAGCCAGACCATCGGCGAAGGGCTGTTTGATCAAATCAACCGCCTGGCCCCCGATCTGGTGATCACCGATTGCGAGACCTGCAAATGGCAGATCGAGATGAGCACCAGCTTCCGCTGTGAACATCCGATCCACCTGCTGGCCCAGGCGCTGGCCTGACTCCCCCGGCCCTTGCGGCCGTATAAAAAACAATCCATGCAGAGATAAACAAAGAGCCGGCAAATTGCCGGCTCTTCTTTTTTTACGCTTCACACCCACTATCAGGGGTGCTGGATGATCAGGCTATGTTGATCTTCCAGCATGCTCTGCAGGATATCGTGGGACGAAGTACCGCTAAGATTCCAGCTGGTCAAATCCACATCCTTCAGAGTGATCTGCTGGGTCACATGACCATCCCCGGCTGGCGCCACCGAGAGGTTCACATCGCTCAGGCCATTGCTCCCCGTGGTCACCGAGGCAGAGAGGTGATTGAGCAGATCATCGACATGGCTGCCGCTCACCCCTTGCAGCATGTCGGCCAGATCGATCTTGTCCCCCTGTTCCGGATGGAAGTCGGTGATGGTATCGATCGCTGGCTGACTTTCACTCCCCTCATCCCCGTGCTGCCAAACGAAGAGATCGCTGCCAGCCTCGCCGGTGAGGATGTCGTTGCCATGGCCCCCCAGCAGACGGTCATCACCGGAGGAGCCAAACAACCAATCCCCCTGATCGGAACCGACCAGCTCATTACCACTCTGGCCGTGCACCGTGATGGTCTCAAGGGGCGTGCTGACGGTTGAACCGCCAACACTCGACTCGGCACTGATCCCCAACACATGCTCACCGTCACCAAAACCGCTGAAGAAGAGCGGAACCGAGTGATCGGCCGGGATCAGCCAGTCACCATTGCCATCGGCATGACCGACGCTCTGGCCATGCTCGTCCTGCACCTGTGCCCCATCCAGACCGCTGATGCGGATGGAGAGCTCACCGGTGGCCGGATTCACCACGCTGGCGTTGATGCCAAGAGGGATAACGGCCCCCTGCAAGGCATGGAACGCATGTTGATCCACAGTCAGATTCGGCATATCCGGCTCAGCCGTGACCGTGATGGCCACCTGATCGGTGTCACTCAGCGGGCCACCAGCACCGCTGTTGCCTTGATCAGAGGTAGTGACAGTGAGCGTGTCCTGCCCCCAGAAATCGTTGGCCGGTTCATAGTGCAGGTTGCTTGCCAGCAACTGGTTGAGATCGGCCAGCGACCCCACCAGGGAGATCTCGCTGGTACCCGCCCCCTGCACCACCACGGCCCCCGTCGCGCCCAGCAGGGTCAGCACACCATGCTCGACCCGCAGCACCATGGAGACTGGCGCACTGCCTGCATCCACATCCTTCACGCTGACGCCGGAGAGCGACAGGGAGCCATCCTCCTTCACCGTCATGCTGCCAGGCAGCTGATTGACCGGGGCATCGTTGACCGGCTGCACTTCGATAGCTACCACGTCGGTATCGCTCAGCGCGCCGCCGCTACCACTATTGCCAAGATCATTGGTCACCATGGTGAGCTGATCCTGACCATTGAAGTCCTGTTCACCCTGATAGGTCACCCCACCGGACAGCAGCGCATTGATGGCATCCAGCGGACCGCTGAGCACCAGCATCCCGCTCCCGTTGCCGGTCACCGTCACCCCGCTGCCCGCCATCAGGTTGAGGGTGCCATGCTCGACCGAGAGACGAACTTCGATGGGACTGCTGCCCGCATCCACATCTTTCACCTGCAAGCCGTGGATGACGAAGGGCTGATCTTCCACTGCAACTAGTGGGGTCGTTGGCAATACGTTGATTGGCGCATCGTTGACCGGGCTCACATCCACACGGATGGTGCCATTGACCTCGGGGCCAAGGGCGCCGTTGTCGAGGCTCTGGGCCGTGATCTTGAGATCCAGCGCACCGTTGGCATCATTGGTCACCAACTCGACAGCGCCAAGCTTGCCCCCCTCGGTGGTCACCTGCCAGCGACCGCCACCCAGATCAATAACCGTCCCCGCCACGCCATTTGGCAAGCGGATCTGGGCACCATCAGGCACCCCTTCGATGGTGACCCGCACCTGCTCGGGCTTGTTCTCATGCACATTACCCGCACTGCCGCCGGTTGGCTGGGTATCCCGGGTCTCCAGCCCCAGATCCAGGGTGATCACATCCCCCTCGGTGCCACTCGCCTGATCCTGAATATCGGCGATGATGGCATCCCCCACCGGCGTCACGGTGACGGTAAAGCTGCCACTGGTTTCGAGCGGAATGGTGAGCCCCTTGTCCAGGGTAAATGCACTCAGCGACAGCTCCACGGTGCCGCTGAAGTCAGCTGGCGGGATCAGGGTAAGCTTGGAGAAATCAGTCCCCACCGGGATCTGCCAGACGCCGCCGCCATTGTTGACCGCCGGAGCAGACAGGGTGAAGCCATCCGGTACCCCCTTGATCTGCAGCGCCACTATCTGCTCGGAGCCATCATTGTCGATCAGGGTCGCGCCTAGCCCGCCGAGGTTGACTGTGCCATCCTCGCTCCCCGTGACACTGTGCAACGTGAGCTGGGCCGGATCGTTGACCGGTTTGATCTCAAATTCTGCATGCCCGTTCCAGCTGGCTTGCGCCGTGCCGGTGGTGGCGGTATCGAGAATATCGACCTGGATATCGAGCGGCACCTTGCCGCTAAAGTGCTCTTTGGGCACAAACACCAGATCTTTAAGCGCCGACACATCGTTGACCACCAGGGTGGTCAGTGGCTGGTTGCCGACCAGGAAATAGCCGAACTTGGGATCGACGGTGATGGTCACCGCCTCCACCGTCTCGAGACCGCCGTCAGCCACGCTAGGACTGATATCAGCCAGTTTGACCGAGAGATCGAGGTGGATCTCGGTGTCTTCCAGGTTGCTGGGCTGACCGTTCACATCCTTGACCTGCAGCGTCAGCTCGGGCTGACCATCCTGGCCACCATTGATATCTACTTCCGGAGTGATGGAGAGAGTGACTTGCTTCTCGACCAGCTTGGTATCGCCGCTGGTGGTATCGGTATTAACGACTCGCACGTTCAGATTGAGTGTGCCGGCGTAATCAGTGGGTAACCCCAATGTCAAATTCTCCAGACCACTCAGACTGGTCGGCAGTTTGATCAGGTATTCGCCATTGACGAAGTCGTAATTGAGCCCCTGCAGAGTGACTCCCGGCGGGAGCCCTGTGATGACAATACTCACTTCATCGTGGTTACTGTCCTGGCTCGCAATCACAATCTGCGACTTGAGCTGAGCCCCGAGATCGACAACATGATCCTCAACCCCGACTACGGCAGCAGGTTGGAATATGATCTGGGCTGCCTTCTCATCGGTCGCATTGGCAAAGATGAAGATTGCCGACACGGGCATTTCACGAACCACGGGAACACTGATATCTCCGTCATCGCTGTAGTCCAGAATCCGAGCACTGACCTTGAAATTAACCCGGCCGGTAAAGCCATCCGGCGCCTGCAAGCTGTAATTGCCCAGATTGCCTGCCGGAACAGTCCAGTTGCCCTTACCATCACTGATACCACCATTAACGACAAATCCCGGGGGCAAATCGCTGATCACCAGATAGTCGATCCGCTCACTGCTGCTGGGATCGCGGTCGTCAAAACTGAATGCCCCAACCAGATCCACCGGTTGATCGAGGAAGCCAAAGAGGAGGGGGTTGTCTATCTGCAACTCGCCATCGGGTTCGACCACCGCCTGAATATCGACGTGCAGATTGCCGTCGATCACCTTCTGGGCCACGGCCCCCGAATCCACATCATGCTGGGTCACGGTGACATGGCTCTGGATGGTGGTGTCCCTGTCGCTATCTTCCGGCGCTTTCACCAGCAGTTGGCCGCCGTTTAACAGGCTCCGCAGATCTGTGTCACTCAAGTCCACCGTACCGCTGTTCACGGTGAGCTGGGTATCGACCCCGCCCACCCGGATCCAGATCTCGTAACCGGGCTCGATGCCTGAGAGGCTGAGGTGCGTCACCTTCTCGGCGCCATCGCTCAACACCGGATGCCAGTCCAGCACCACAAACTGATCTTCAAGGCCATGGCTGGTCTTGCTGTAATCGGTGGCGTCGATCTCGGGCTCAACCTTGATATGCAGCGGCACATCGAAGCTCTTGCTGTCGCCGTCGTTTTCAGTCACCACCACCTTGGCGATCAGGTTCAAATCCGCCGTGCTATTGTGGGGCGGCTGGATCACCAGATTGCCAAGATCCGACACATCGACCTGATAGGTCGGCTTGCCATGAGCATCGAGTCCGGCAAAGGTGAGCATCAGCTCCTTGCCGCTGGCATCAAATACCCTGGCCCCTTCCGGCAGGCCACTCAGCACCAGGTTAAGGCTTTCCGAGCTGTCTAACGGGGTCTCCGCCAGTTCACCGGACACCAGCTTGAAGTTGAGCGGCGCTTTGCCATCCTCGGCCACCGTAATGGCATAGCCAGCGCCTTCAGACACCCAGCCTGTACCACCCAGTTCAAAGTGAGGTTGATCGACCACCCCCACCAGATCCACATGAAGTGTCTGACCAGCGGTCTCTTTCTCGTTGACCACGGTATGGGTCTGGCCACTGGCATCGGTCAACGTCGCCGTGTCTTTCACCACCCCCTTGATGGTGAGATCAAAATCGACGTTGCTGTTTTTCGGTGGTTGCAGCGTGAGTTCGCCAATACGATCAAAAGGAACCTCATAGTAACCCGCCGCGTTCTGCGCCACGGCGGCGCCACCCAGCAACAAGGTTGCACCGGCCGGCAGGCCGCTGATGCGCACGAACATGCTCTCGGAGCCATCGAGTTTGTCGCCCAAATGGGCAAGGGAGATCTTGCTACCCAGATCGAGCTTGGTGTCTTCCTTGCCCTGAATATCACGAATGGTCAGCTTGGTGTCATCTGCCACCGGATTGACGTTGATCACCAGATCAATTTTGTCTCCCTGCGCCGTGCCCTGACCCTGAGCGATCGGGTTCTTCTCGGTGCTGATCGGCGTCACCGACAGCTTAATGTCACCACTGAAATCCTTGCCCGGAACCACAGTCACCTTGTTGATGTTGCCGGCCGAAACGGTGTAGATGCCACTGCTATTTGGCTTGAGCTCGGCACCGTTGAGCATCAGGGTTCCCTTGCCCGCTTCCAGCTTGATCTGGTAGGTCAACGTCTCGGAGTTGTCGGTGTCAGTCAGGCTCGCCTTGACGTCCAGCTTGATACCTGTGCTGTCTTCATTGGTGTCATAGTGGCGAGTGGTGTTGGTTGTGTCCCATATCGGCTTGTCGGCCACACCGCGCACCGTCACAGCCAGCTCGCCCGTTACGGCCGCAGGTGCCGCGCCTTCGGTGACGCCGACCTGCAGCTGCACCTGGAAGTGCAGTGGTTGACTGCCATTGCTCCAGCTCGACCAGTTGCTTGAGGGCACAAAGGTCACCCCCTGAGTGGTGTAGTGAACATTGTCACTGGTCACCATGGCCGCTGGCGGCACGATAAACCACAGGCCATCAGCCGTGGTGGTGAGGGCAACGCCGTTGTAATAGAAGGTGCCATGGGCATTGGGGGGCGCCTGAATCAGGAGCTGATCCACATGCTCGCCGCGATCGAAATCGCCAATATCGAGCTGCATGTCGATAGGTATACCCTGCCTATGGTCTTGCGCCCCCTGATCCTCATTGCCAATCGCCGCCGTGACGGTAAAGTGCACCGCTTCATCCTGCAGATTGAGGGTCAGGGTGCTGTCTGCACGATCGCCATCGCCATCCACCAGATGAGCTGTCACCACCTGACTGAGCTGGCTTTCGTCGTGATTGAAACCAGCTGCAGGACCGAAGGTATAAGAGCCATCGGCGGAGATGGTCAGTGACCCCATCACCTGCTTGCCATCTGGGCTCATCACATCTTGTGTCAAAGAGCCATTGATGACGTACGTCTGGCCATTGATGGTGATCGACTCGACACGGGCACCATCCGCACTTTCATTGACGGTAGGCAGCAGATCGCCGGTCACGGCACTGCTCCCCTCGCTCAGGGTATGAGCCAGTACAGTGCCGATAGGCATGTCATCCTGCACGGTCACGGTCACACTGACGTTTGGGCTGCGATCGCCGTCATGATCGGTGACAAAAAGCGGCACTTCGATGGCCAACTCATCCTTGCCCTGTGCACCGTGATCAAGCTGGCCGACCAGATAGACGCTGTAACTGCCGTTAACTTCGAGGTGGACCCAGAAAACGGGCTTGCCCCCCTCGGCCGTAGCCAGATACCAGCCGGTGCTATGTGCAGCCAGCGTAACCGCTTTGCCACCCGACGTGAGGTGATTGGCCTGATTGAACGCAACCACATCCAGTTCAAGGGAGGCAACCCGATCCGAACCGGCAGTGATGGTCACCTTACCGCCATCGGTTTCTCCACTCTCTGCTGGTGTGGTCCCCGGATGCTGACCGTTCACTGCATCGAGATCCGACTCCTTGACGGTGACCCTCTCGATAGAAGTGATCACGGGATCGGCGGCATCGGTAATCACGGCGGTAGTACTGCCAGTAATCACGCTGCCGTCGCTGTCGGTCACCTTGACCGGCAAGGTCAGTTCCAGCTTGTTGTCGGCACCATGATCCAGGTTGGTATGCACAGTGACCTGATAATCGATAGTCGCGCTAGTGTGAGCGGCGATGTTGGCGGGGACGGTCGGGATGGACACCGTCATCACTACCAGACCGCCGCTGGTCACTGCCTGGAAGGTGTGACCATCCGTGCCAACCGCTTTCCAGGTCAGGGTTTCGCCGTTATGGGTGATGGGCTTGCCGCTGGCATCCATGACCTGACCGGAGAGCGTCAGTCGCACATCAGTCACCGGATCCGAGTCGGCTTTGATAGTGATCTTGCCGCTCGCCTGTTGATCATCGCCCGCCGAGTTGGCGCCATCGAAGCGCCCTTCGCTTAAGGTGACGCCTGTCAGGGTGAGGGTAGGTTTCTCCCCTTCCCCTATCTGGATATTGAGGGTACCACTGGTGCTGTCGTTATTACCGCCCGCCTTGTCGTAATCGTTGACGCTCACCTTGATGGGCAGTTCGGTCACGGCGTTGCCGCCTTGATGGAGCCCTTGATAGAGGGTGACCTGATAGTCAAAGCCGTTCTTGCCCGCCTGATCTAGGCTGCCAACCAGCTTGACCTCGAACACCTCGACCCGCAGGCCATCCACCATCACATAGCCCTTGATCAGCTGGCTACCGGGGATAGCGCTATTGCCATCAACCAGCTCGTACTGCACCGGTTTACCCAAGGCAGTCAGCGCAGGCTGTTCGTTGGCATCGGCAAACGCCACCTCAACGACCCGGTCCGACCCAGCTTGCACGTCAAAGTGACCGGTTTGGCTCAGGCTATTGCTGCCGGTGAGGTTCCCCTCATCCAGGGTCACACCAGCACCCGGGATAAAGCTCGGTGCCTTGCCATCCGCAATGGTGAGCGGCAGCGTGGTACCGATACGATCGCCATCCTTGTCGGCAAGGGTAATGGCAAGCGGCAGGTTGAGGGATTCGCTCCCCTTGTGATCCAGCTCGCCGCTCAGGGTGACCTTGGCAGTCACGCTCCAGTTACCGTTGTTGTCGCCCAGACTCAGTTCGGCGCGCAGCACCACCTGCCCACCGGCGGTTCCGACCAGCTGGCCGGTTGCGGGGTCAACGGCGAAAGTGACCGGGTTGCCGTGACTGGTGAGTCCAGTCAGAGTGCTCTGGATTTTGGCGATGTCAAAGCCAAGGGAACTGGCGTCGAGGGCATCGCTGCCGTGCGCGACCGAGAAACTCATGGTACTGACGGCGGCCGCCTCCCCTTGCGCTATCTCGGTCATCATGGTGCCGGTCACGGCGGAGATGGTCGGGTTGGCGCCATCACCTACCGCCACGGTCATGGTGGAGTGGACCTTGTCGCCATCGCTGTCGAGCAGGGTAAAGCCCGCCTTGAGCAGGCTGTTGGCACTGCCCTGATCCAGCGGTTGATGGAGGGTAAAACTGTATTTGCCATCGCTACCGAGGGTCAGCTCAAACACCAGCGTGCCATCGGGGGTATGCCCCTCGATACGATGATCGGCCACCGTGATGGTCACGACCTGCTTGCCCGAGGTGAACCCTTGCAGATCCGGCTGATTGGCATCGAAGGTGATGTTGGCTAGCGGATCGCTGCCCGCCGTGATGGCCAGATCGCCCGACAGAGTCTGGCCATGCTGCCAGTTGCTATCTTCGGTCAAGGTGAGGGAGACAGGGCTTACCTGCGGCAAGGCACCATCGGTAATGGTGATATTGAGGGTGCCGAGATTGCTCTTGTCCCCGTCAAAATCGGAGCCCTGTACCTTCAAGCCAAGGTTGAGGCTGTTGGTCGCCTCCGGCTCGTCAAACACACCGGTCAGGGAGACGCTGTATTTGCCATCCAGCCCGATGGTGATGGTGAGGATCGGCTTGCCCTGCCAATCCTTGACGATCAGCTGGTTATCTTGAACCTCATAGGTCGTCGCCTTGCCCTGACTGGTGAGCCCCGCCAGCGCAGGTTGGTTGGCCTCAAAGTTGAGGGAGACCAGACGATCGCTACCCACCGTCACCGGCAGCTGACCATCGATGCTCTGGTTGCCACCCTCCTGCAGTGAAACGCCCTTGTCCAGACCGAGTTCGGGGTCAAGGCTATCCGTCACCGTGATGGAGGTGGAACCCTGGCTCTGACTGCCATCGCTGTCGGTGACTTCGACTGGCAAGGTCAGTTCCAGCTTGTTGTCGGCACCATGATCCAGGTTGGTATGCACCGTTACCTGATAATCGATGGTCGCGCTGGTGTGAGCGGCTATGGTGGCGGGGACGGTCGGGATGGACACCGTCATCACCACCAGACCGCCGCTGGTCACCGTCTGGAAGGTGTGGCCATCGGTGCCAACCGCCTGCCAGGTCAAGGTTTCGCCGTTATGGGTGATGGGCTTGCCGCTGGCATCCATGACCTGACCGGAGAGGGTCAGTCGTACATCAGTCACCGGATCCGAGTCAGCTTTGATGGTGATCTTGCCGCTCGCCTGCTGGTCATCGGTGGCCGAGTTGGCGCCATCGAAGCGCCCTTCGCTTAAGGTCACGCCGGTCAGGGTGAGGGTCGGCTTCTCCCCTTCCCCAATCTGGATATTGAGGGTGCCGCTGGTGCTGTCGTTATTACCGCCCGCCTTGTCGTAATCGTTGACGCTCACCTTGATGGGCAGTTCGGTCACGGCGTTGCCGCCTTGATGGAGCCCCTGATAGAGGGTCACCTGATAGTCAAACCCGTTCTTGCCCGCCTGATCGAGACTGCCAACCAGCTTGACCTCGAACACCTCGACCCGCAGGCCATTGACCTCAACATAGCCCTTGAGCAGCTGACTGCCGGGGATGGCGCTATTGCCATCAACCAGCTCGTACTGCACCGGTTTACCCAATGCGGTCAGCGCAGGTTGTTCGTTGGCATCGGCAAACGCCACCTCGACAACCCGATCCGACCCGGCTTGTACGTCAAAGTGACCAGTTTGGCTCAAGCTGTTGCTGCCGGTGAGGTTCCCCTCATCCAGGGTCACCCCGGTGCCGGGGATAAAGCTCGGAGCCTTGCCGTCCGCAATGGTGAGCGGCAGCGTGGTACCGATGCGATCGCCATCCTTGTCGGCAAGGGTGACGGCCAGCGGCAGGTTGAGGGATTCACTCCCCTTGTGATCCAGCTCGCCGCTCAAGGTGACCTTGGCGGTGACACTCCAGTTGCCGTTGTTGTCGACCAGACTCAGCTCGGCGCGCAGCACCACCTGCCCACCGGAGGTCCCGACCAACTGGCCGGTTGCGGGATCAACGGCGAAAGTGACCGGGTTACCGTGGCTGGTTAGTCCAGTCAGGGTGCTCTGAATCGTGGCGATATCAAAGCCAAGGGAGTTGGGGTCGAGGGCATCGCTGCCGTGCGCTACCGAGAAACTCATGGAGCTGACGGCGGCCGCCTCACCTTGCGCTATCTCGGTCATCGTGGTGCCGGTCACGGCGGAGATGGTCGGATTGGCACCATCACCCACCGCCACGGTAATGGTGGAGGATACCTTGTCACCATCGCTGTCGAGCAGGGTAAAGCCCGCCTTGAGCAGGCTGTCGGTACTGCCCTGATCCAGCGGTTGATGGAGGGTGAAACTGTATTTGCCATCGTTACCGAGGGTCAGTTCAAACACCAGCTTGCCATCTGGGGTACGCCCCTCGATACGATGATCGGCCACCGTGATGGTCACGGCCTGCTTGCCCGAGGTGAACCCTTGCAGCCCCGGCTGATTGGCATCGAAGGTGATGCTGGCCAGCGGATCGCTGCCCGCTGTGATAGTCAGATCACCGTCAAGGGTCTGGCCCTGCTGCCAGTTGCTATCTTCGGTGAGCGAGAGGGAGACAGGATTAACCTGCGGCAAGACACCATCGGTAATGGTGATATTGAGGGCGCCGAGGTTGCTCTTGTCGCCGTCAAAATCTGAGCCCTGTACCTTCAGGCCAAGGTTGAGGCTGTTGGTCGCTTCCGGCTCGTCAAACACCCCGGTCAGGGAGACATTGTATTTGCCATCCAGACCAATAGTAACGGTGAGGATTGCTTTGCCCTGCCAATCCTTGACGATCAGCTGGTTGTCTTGAACCTCGTAACTCGTCGCCTTGCCCTGGCTGGTGAGCCCCGCCAGTGCAGGTTGGCTCGCCTCAAAGTTGAGGGAGGCCAGACGATCGCTCCCCACCGTCACCGGCAGTTGGCCATCGATGCTCTGGTTGCCCCCCTCTTGCAGGGCGACCCCCTTGTCGATGCCCAATGCGGGATCACTGCCATCATTGACAGTCAACGTAAGGTTGGCGCTGGTGCTGTCCCCATCTATCTCGTTGGCGCTCACCTGCAAATCGAGGGAAAGCATGTCGCTGCCCTGATGATCGAGCGGGCCGGTGAGGGTGACCACCACCCGTCCAGCCAGATCGCTGCCCTGCTGCTGCGCATTCAATTCGGCGCGCAGCACCTCCACCCGTTGGCCACTGCCATCCAGGTAGTAACCCACCAAGGTGCGATCATCGGCAAATTCAAAGGTCAGCGGATGACCATCGCTGGCAAGACCCGAGCCGTTGAGGGTAGTCAGGGTGTTGCTCTGATTACTGAACACCAACGAATCCACCAGCAGAGGATCGGCGGTGTGTTTGACCACAAAGCTGCTCTCGCCCACCACGGCGGCGCCGTTGGTAAAGGCATCTTCAGTCAGAAGAATGGCCGGGATCTCGAAGCTAGGCGGATTGCTGTCCACCAGATTGATCACCAGCGGCGCCTTCACCAGATCGCTGTCGCTGTCGCGATATTCGAGGTTGAACGGCAGGCGCAACGCGTCCTGACCGTGATCCAGGCTCTGACTCCAGACGATGCGGTAGCTGCCGTCATTGTTGAGGGTCAGGGTGAAGACAGTCGCCCCACCAGCACTGGCGGTCAGGGTCTGACCGTTGATGGTGTAGCCAAGAGGCGCGCCATGGCTGACGAGCCCCAGCCCTTCCAGGGCACTCTGATCAGCAGCGAACTGGACTTGCAGATTGCCATCCTGACCGGCACCGGTATTGAGGCTACCGGTCGCGGTGATCGGGCCATCGGCCAATCCGGCTTCGGAGAGCGTCAGGGTTTCGCTCTGACCAATCAGCGGCGCCCCATCGCTGGCGCTGTTGCCCGCCAGATCGGTGACACTGGCACGCACTTCAAAGGATTGATTGATACCGGAGAGATCAAGACCTGATACCTGCCAGCGGCCATCGGCCCCGACCTGTGCCGAGGTGGTCAACAGCGGCTGGCCATTGCTGTCGACTAGTGTGATGATGACACTCTGACCCGCCTCCACATTGCTGGTGGAACCGCTCAGGGTGGCGCTGCTGTTGCCAAACAGGGCTGCGGAATCGAGATCATCGATATCGATAGATGCCTGAGTATCGACATTGATAACAAGGGTATCGCTGGCGCGGTTGCCGGCAATATCCACGGAATTGACCTGAAACTGGTACTGGCCATCGGCCAGGGTCTGCGGCAGCTGATATTGCCAGTTACCGGCGGCATCCACCGTCAGGACGGTGAGCACGCTACCGCCAAGGCTCAGGGTCACGGTGGCACCGGGCTCCCCCTTCCCTTGCAGCAGCGGGGTATTGTCGCGGGTCAGATCATCGGTCTGGCTGGCGCCGGTGTCGCTCTCATCGGCGAGATCGAGGGTAATGGTGGTGATGGTATCGAGCAGAGTCTGTCCGGTATCGCTGGCGTTGTTGCCAGCCTGATCCTGGGTATTGGCCACAATCTGCAACGGGCCATCCACCAGCTTGCCGGTCACATCGCCAAAATTGGCTTCCCACACCAGGCCGGGCAGCACCACTGTCGTCACCGTCAGTGAATTTCCCGCCTGATCGATAAGGGTCACAGTGACTGGCTGGCCTACCTCCACATCATCCACCACACCACGAATGATGACGCCAGCCGCTTCATCGGCGTTGATAATGTTGTCGCTGGTTTGGGGTTCGGTGATGGTGATGGCGGCAAAGAAATCGCGCTCTTCGGAAAACAGCAGCTCATCGCCGACAGGTTGCACCGCATGGTCGGTATCAAAACCGGCCTCGGCCAGGGTGGCATCGTTGGTACGATCGACCACTACAAATCCACCCGAGCTGGAACCGGCTACACCACCGATATTACCCGCAGCGGCTGCGTTACCGGCGGCGGTCTCCTGGAACAATTCGGTCGGGTCAATACCCTGACGGATCGCCTCTTGCAATGAGGCCAGTTCCGGATCGGTCGGTTGTCCATCAGCAGCAGGTGTGGCGGGCTCAGGTTTGGCGGCCATATCTTGCTCACCAGCAGGATCACTGCCCGGCTCGGCTAGTTGAAAGTGGCCACCTTGGGCAGCTTGCAGGCGATCCCCCGGCTGCAATGCCATCCCCACTTTTGCTCGTATGACAGATCCATCTGCACTGATGACAAACACGGAGCCCTCGAGTTGGGAGATCACCGTGGACTTTTCAATTTGCAACTCAGCCATACAACCTCCAGCAAAACCTTAACCACCAACATCAGTACCTAGAGGGTACTTGTCTGTTCAATAATCATACCGCACCAGACTAAGTGGGTCTTTTCGCTATTTTCGACAATGATTGCCATAAAATGGCCATAACTTACAAGATTGTGCATCTAAAAGGCCTTTTTAAATGAAATGAGATTTGGATGACCCCAATCCCATCACCTTTATTAACAGGTCTATCAGACTCCATGTGACTATTTCTGTCGTTTGACGATAAATCCACTGCAGCTTCAATAAATGGATCATAATCCGAAGGTCAAAAGCTCATACCACAACACCGAGAATTTGCATATTCAGTCAATTTTTAGCATAAGTCATTGCCAGAATCTGTGAACAATACGGCAGCAATCAGGATCAGCAGCAAAAAGTGCCAGTACGTAGCTGTACCGTTCAAACTCCTGCCATCGAATGCTCGGCAGTTAACAAGAAGTTGAGTTTCCATAAAATTTAATCCAGATCTCATTTCAGCGATCAATCCTGTGCACCAATTGATCTGGCACAACTCTCCCTCCGATAAATCATCATTAAATTTACCTATTTGTTAGGGTAACCCTCGAGCAATCATATATTGCGCGGTTTCATTCACCCGCAAGCGAATGTCTGCCCACCCCGCCCGACGGGGGGAAGATCCACACCAAGATGGAACGGGTCAGACGAGACCAAAACATTTATCTGGGAGTGATAAACGTGGGTTCACAACACAGGCATATCAAACTGGGCCTCGCCACCCTGCTGCTAACTACCAGCCTTGGCACCAGCGGCTGGGCACTGGCTGATGACGCAACCACCAATGGCAAGATAGAGGCGCGCAGCGAGCTGTTCGCCAAGGATCACGCCGATCAGTTCACCAGCTGGCAAGCCACCAGCGAGAGCAAGGAGCGCACCGACGCGCTGGCGGAAGATCCCAATATGGTGGTGCTGTGGGGCGGTTACCCCTTCGCCAAGGATTACAACAAGCCGCGGGGCCACTTCTATGCGCTGACCGACGTGCGGGAAACCCTGCGTACCGGCGCCCCCAAGACAGCCGAAGATGGCCCGCTGCCGATGGCCTGCTGGAGCTGCAAAGGCCCGGATGTGGCCCGCGTCATCGACGAGCAGGGTGAGGATGGCTACTTCAAGGGGATGTGGGCCAAGGGCGGGCCGGAAGTAGTCAACACCATCGGCTGCGCCGACTGCCACGACACTGCCTCGAAGGAGTTCAAGGAGGGCAAACCAGCCCTGCACCTCTCCCGTCCCTATGCCGAGCGGGCCATGACCGCCATCGGCAAGCCGTTCAAGGAGCAGGGGCGCTTTGATCAGCAGTCCCAGGTGTGCGGCCAGTGCCACGTGGAATACTACTTCAGCGGCCCCACCAAGGCGGTCAAATTCCCCTGGGACAAGGGCACCACGGTTGAGCAGATGGAGGCCTATTACGATGAAATCGGCTTTGCCGACTGGACTCATGCCCTCTCCAAAACCCCCATGCTGAAAGCCCAGCATCCCGAGTACGAAACCTGGCGCGCCGGCATTCACGGCCAGAACAACGTCGCCTGTGTCGACTGCCACATGCCCAAGGTGCAGAACGAGCAGGGCAAGATCTACACCGATCACAAGGTGGGCAACCCCTTCGATCGCTTCGAGCAGACCTGCCGCAACTGCCACACCCAGAGCAAGGAGATGCTGCAAGGGATTGTCAAACAGCGCAAAGAGGCGGTGATCGAGACCAAGCTGAAGGTCGAGAAGCAGCTGGTACACGCCCACTTTGAAGCCAAGGCGGCCTGGGATGCCGGCGCCACCGAAGCAGAGATGAAGGATATTCTGCAGGACATCCGTCACGCCCAGTGGCGCTGGGACTACGCCATCGCCTCCCACGGGGTGCAGATGCACGCCCCCGAGGTGGCCCTCAAGGTACTTGGCAGCGCGCTGGATAAAGCCGCTGACGCCCGCACCAAGCTGGCGCGCCTGTTGGCCAGCAAGGGGATCAGCCACGAGATCGCCATCCCCGACATCTCCACCAAGGAGAAAGCGCAAGCGGCCCTTGGCATGGATATGAAGCAGTTCAACAGCGACAAGGCCCAGTTCCTCAAGACCACGGTCCCCGCCTGGGATGCCGAGGCCAAAGCGGCCGGACGGCTGGCACAGTAACGGCGCCTGCGGGCACGGCCAAACCTGGCCCGCAATGGATGGAGGCTTCCTATGGGTGATTTAACGATGGATTTCTTACGACTGATGCTGATGGCAGCCATGCTGCTCACCAGCCTGCAGGGTCAGGCGGCCGAGCCGGCAGCAGCCCCTGTTCCAGCTACACATGAGGTGGAATTTTTACGCAATCCCGACAAGGCCTGCACCGACTGTCACAAGGAGCAGAGCGAGGGAATGCACGGCAAGCATGGTCAGGCGACCAATCCCAATAACCTTAAACCGGTGACCTGCACCAACTGCCACGGCCAGCCCTCCTCCCAGCACCGGGAAGGGGTCAAGGATGTGATGCGCTTCAGTCACAGCCTGAAGGATAAAGAGAGCATCAAGCTTTATCCCATCAGCGAGCAGAACGGGGTCTGCATGAGCTGCCACGAGCCCAAAGAGCTTCGCGAGGCGCTCTGGGCCCACGATGTGCACGCTACCAAGCTCACCTGCACCAGCTGCCACCAGTTGCATCCGGCCAAGGAGCCCATGGTGGGGATCCCGGAAAAATCCCGCATCAAGCTCTGCGTCGACTGTCACAGCAAGCAGCATGAGGCCAGCAAGGCCCGGCAGGAGCAGTCCAAACCGGCTACCGGCAAGGAGGCATCATGAGCTGCTCTCGCCGTGACTTTATGGCGGGCATGGGCGCAGGGGCCCTTATCATGATGACGGGGACTGCTAGTGCCAACACCCGCTCCCTTGCCACCCCCCTTGCCCATAGCCAGACCATCGACGGGGTCCGCTATGGCATGATCCACGATGAGACGGCCTGCATCGGCTGCACCGCCTGCATGGATGCCTGCCGGGAGGTGAATCAGGTGCCAGAGGGGGTCTCGCGCCTCGAGATCATCCGATCAGGCCCGGTCGGTGAATTTCCCGACGCCGAGTACCGCTTCTTTCGCAAGTCCTGCCAGCACTGCGACAACGCCCCCTGCGTGCATGTCTGCCCCACCGGCGCCTCCCATATCCGCAAGGAGGATGGCATCGTCGATGTCGACGCGGATCTCTGCGTCGGCTGCATGTATTGCCTCGCCGCCTGCCCCTATCAGGTGCGCTTTATCAACCCGGTCACCCGAGTGGCAGACAAGTGCGACTTTTGCCGCAAGACCAACCTGGCGGCGGGCAAGGAGCCAGCCTGCGTGGAGTCCTGCCCCACCAAGGCGCTGGTGTTCGGTAATCTGGATGATCCGGACAGCCCCATCGCCAAACGGCTGGTGAAAGAGACCACCTATCGCTACAAGCAGGCACTCGGCACCTCGCCCAAGATGTACCGCGTGCCCAAAGGGGAGATAACGTCATGACCATACAAGCGGCATTTCACTTCCCCTCGCTGGTGTGGGGATTTGCCCCATCGCCATCTACTGCTGTGACAGAAGGAGGAATGGATCATGTTGCATGACGCATTTCACTTCCCTTCACTTGTCTGGGACTGGCCCATCGCTATCTATCTGTTCCTGCTCGGCATCTCCGCCGGGGCCACCACCCTCTCGGTGCTGCTGCGCCGCAAGGGGGCAGGCAGCGAGAGCGGCATCATCAAGGCAACCGCCATTCTGGCGCCAGCGAGCGTGATATTGGGGCTGCTGATCCTTATCTTCCATCTGGCCCGCCCCTGGACCTTCTGGAAGCTGATGTTCCACTACCAGTTCGACTCCGTGATGTCGATGGGGGTCATGCTGTTTCAGCTCTATATGGCGGTGCTGTTCGTCTGGCTGGCGGTGGTGTTTCGGGCAGAGATCGAGACCCTGCGCCACCGGTTGCTGAAAGAGAAGTTCGCCTTTGTGGATGGGCTGATTGGCTGGCTCGCCCGCATCGAGCGGCTGCTGGCGCCGCTGTTGTTGCTGCTCGCCGTACTGCTGGGGGCCTACACAGGCTTTCTGCTCTCGGCGCTCAAGACCTATCCGCTGTTGAACAACCCGGTGCTGCCGGTGCTGTTTCTGGTCTCGGGCATCAGCTCAGGTATCGCCTCCACCATCTTGCTGGCGGTGACGCTCTTCAAGGAGAACCATCATAGCCAGGGGGTGAGCTTTGTGCATCGCTTCGAGCGGCCGGTGCTGGCGGTGGAGGTGTTGCTGCTGGTCTGCTTCTTTACCGGCCTCTACTTCGGTGGCGGTCAGAAAGAGGTGGCCATGTGGGCCGCCATCGGCAGCGGCTTCTGGGCTCAGGTGTTCTGGGTCGGGGTGGTGGGGATCGGCATGCTACTGCCCCAACTGCTGGCTCTGCTGACCCCGGCGCCCCTGCGGGAACGAAACAACCATCTGGTGCTGGTCTGCAGCCTGACCCTGGTGGGGATCTTGCTGCTGCGCTACTTCGTGCTCTACGCCGGCCAGATGACGGTAGTTTAAAAACCGGTTCACGCTCCTGTTGCAAGGCCGTGATCAAGGCTCATGTGCTGCTCGGAATCCTCATGTATTCACATACACTCCGGTTCCTGCGCTGCTCTTTACCTTGCTGACGACCTCTCACGACGGATCGTGAACCGGTTATTGAAAGCTGGGGATAAGCACCAGCCACCCTCGGGTGACTGGCGCTAGTTTGTTGCTGGCCCAATGAATTTCTGGTGATGCCACACCCGTTGCTTGGCAATATTCCCCGCCAAAGCAAGACGACGCTACGTGTGTGCCATGACATGAATGACATCAAAGATTGACTGGAGGTTGTGTGCTGGCGGAGCTCGGCTATCTCTCACTGTTGCTGGCGACCGGGCTCGCCCTGCTGCAAGGGCTGCTGCCCTGGCTGGGATTCCGGCTCGCCTCCCCAACTCTGCTGCGCAGCGCCACGCCGCTGGCGCTGATCAATGCCATCCTGCTGCTGGCCGCCCTGCTGCTGCTCGCCAGCTGCTTTGCCCAGGATGATTTCACCGTCAGCTATGTGGCCCAGCACGCCAACAGCGCACTGCCCCTTGGCTTCAAGCTGGCGGCCGTGTGGGGCGGCCACGAGGGCTCCATGCTCTTTTTCGTCTTTGCACTGTCCCTGTGGGGCGCGCTGGTGGCCCTTTGCTCCAGGCGGGTCGATCCGCTGATCACAGCCCGGGTATTGGCCATCATGGGGCTGATCGTTGGGCTGTTCGGCCTCTATACCCTGATCTTCTCCAGCCCGTTTGACCGCCAGTTTCCGGGACCACTGGAGGGGCGCGATCTCAACCCCATGCTGCAGGATATCGGCCTTATCATCCACCCGCCCCTGCTCTATCTCGGTTACGTCGGCTTTGCGGTCAACTTCGCCTTCGCCATGGCGGCGCTGCACTCGGGCAGACTGGATGGCGCCGTGGCCCACTGGAGCCGCCCCTGGGCACTCAGCTCCTGGGTGTTTCTCACCGCCGGCATCGTGCTGGGTTCCTGGTGGGCCTATTACGAGCTCGGCTGGGGTGGCTGGTGGTTCTGGGATCCGGTAGAAAACGCCTCCCTCTTGCCCTGGCTGCTCGGCACCGCTCTGCTGCACGCCCTGATTGTCTGCGAGAAGCGCGGCGCCTATGGTCACGCTGTGCTGTTGCTCTCCATCTTCACCTTCGCCTTGAGCCTGCTCGGCACCTTCGTGGTGCGCTCCGGGGTACTCACCTCGGTACACGCCTTTGCGGTGGACCCCAGCCGCGGCCTCACCCTCTTGTTGCTGCTCGGTTTGCTATTGACCTGCGCCCTCACCCTGTTTGCCCTGCGCGCAGACATTCGCGCCCCCTATGCCCGCTTTGGCTTGCTGTCAAAAGAGGGGCTGCTCGGCGCCGCCATCCTGCTGCTCTGCGTGGCCTGCGCCAGCGTGCTGCTCGGCACCTTCTACCCCATGGTGTTCCAGTCGCTCCATCTGGGCTCGCTCTCGGTGGGTGCCCCCTATTTCAATACCATCTTCGTGCCGCTGGCCCTCTGCCTGATGGCGCTGATGACCCAACTGCCGCGCCTGTGCTGGCAGCATCTGGCAGCCCAGCGCCGCATCAAGGTGCTGCTCCCATGCCTGCTCGGCCTGCTGGGGGGCGCCTTGCTGAGCCTCGCCTATCCCGAGCCGCTGCGGGCAAGCTGGCTGGGGCTTGCGGCCAACGTGCTGAGCCTCTGGCTGATGGCCAGCCTGTTGCTCCCGCTCTTGCAACCGACGTCGCTGCGCGAGCTGACCCTCAATCGGCTCGGCAGCTTGCTGGCCCACCTCGGGGTGGCGGTGTGCGCCCTCGGCATTGCCCAAGTGAGCCACCACAGTCAGGAAGGGGGCGCCGTGCTCGCCGCAGGCCAGCCCTACCAGCTCGGCGCCTTCGAGTTTCGCTATGAGGGGCGCGAGCCGATCATCGGCCCCAACTACACTGCCGAACGCATCACTCTCAGCGTGCACAAGAACGGTAAAGAGGTGGCGCGGCTGACGCCGGAGCGGCGCCACTACAGCGTTCGCACCATGAACATGAACGAACCGGGCATTGCGTGGGGACTGTTTGGCGATCTCTACGTGGTGCTGGGTGAGAAGATGGGGCCAGATGCCTATGCCATGCGGCTGCACTACAAGCCGCTGGTGCGCTGGATCTGGCTCGGCGGCCTGTTGATGATGGCGGGCGGCACCCTGCGTCTGCTCGCCCGTCGCCCTTTGCTAGCCTCTCGTTCCGTTGCGGTTGGCACCTCCCATCACCAGCTCGAACAGGAGGCGTTATGAGATCCCGCCTGCGCCTCTTTGTTCCACTGCTGCTGACCCTGGGCCTCGGCGCCCTGCTCTGGCTCGGCCTTGGCAACAATCCCTACAGCCAGGATGAGGCGACGCTCGGGCGCACCCTGCCTGTGTGGCAGAGCGACAATCTGCTGGATGGGCGTCCGATCCAGACCCCCAGCCTCAAGGGGGAGCCCTTTGTGCTTAACGTCTGGGCCAGCTGGTGCGCCAACTGCCGCGCCGAGCATCCGTTGCTCAGCGAGCTCGCGGGCACAGTGCCCCTCTACGGTCTCAACTACCGGGACAAGGGGGATGCGGCCCGCGCCTGGCTTATCCAGGCGGGCAACCCCTATCGCGCTGTGCTGGCCGACCCTGACGGCAAACTGGCCCTTGAGCTCGGCGTCTACGGCACGCCGGAAACCTATCTGTTTGATGCCGATGGTGCCCTGCTCGCCCGCCATACCGGCGAGCTTACCAAAGGGATCTGGCAACGTCAGTTTGCCCCCCTGCTCGACCAGGCGCGAACTGACGCGCAAATGAAGGCCGCTGCAACGGCACACGCAATTGCGCCATCTATTGCAACATCAGCTCGGGAGACACAGCCATGATGTGCCGCTCTCTTGCCTGCACCCTGCTGGCCCTCGGCATGCTGCTGAGTACCACTGCATATTCCAGCGGAGTCGATACCTATCAGTTTCGCCACCCCGAGCTGCAAAATCGGGCGCAAGAGCTGGCCCGCGCCCTGCGCTGCCCCCAGTGCCAGAACCAGAATCTGGTGGAGTCCAACTCCCCCATCGCCCGGGATCTGAGGCTAGAGGTCTACCGCTGGGTGGACGAGGGACAGAGCGATGAGCAGGTGATCGCCCGCATGACGGAGCGCTTCGGCGATTTCGTCCGCTACGATCCCCCCTTAAAGGCCAGCACGGCGCTGCTGTGGGGCGGTCCCCTGCTGCTGTTGGGGCTGGCGCTGTTGATCCTGTTTCGCCGCCTGACACGCACAAAGGCGCAACCCATCCCTGTCGTTAAGGCAATCGATGAGTCAATCCATCAACCCGCGGCCGATCCGCGCAGCGAATTGAATCTGTTGATCATGCGTGGAGAACAAGTGGGCCTCTCCCCAGACCAGCCACTCTACATGGAGCTGAGCGCCGCCCGCCTGGCCAGCGCCATCCCGGCGGCTGAGCTGGCCCTGCGCGCGCAACTGGCCAACCAGCATGACAATCGCAGCCGCAATAACCGGCACGGGCGGACCTTGTTGCTGCTTGGCATCATGGCATGCGTAGCCGTTGCCGCTGTGTATCTCGGCAGCGGCCGTTATCAGGCATGGCAGAATTATGCATCCCGTCCCGATCCGCTGGCGGGGTTGAGCCCGCGGGATCTGCAGGACAAGGAGCTGGGGAGTCTGCATCAGAAACTTCAGCGCAATCCTGCCGATCTCGACAGCTGGGCGGCGCTCGGCCAGCTCTATCTCTATCGGGGTGAATATGACAACGCCCTGCTCGCCTACCAACGTCTCGCTCTGCTGGAGGGGGGCGCCAGCGCGGCGACTCAAGCCGCCCAAGCCACCGTGCTCTACTATCAGGCGGGCCAGCAGCTGACTCCCGAGGCAACCCGCCTGCTGGAGAGTGCCCTCAAGCAGGACGCGGGGGAAGTGAGCGCCCTGATGCTGCTCGCCTCCGATCACTTCCTGCATGGTCGCTACAGTCAGGCCATTGCCCTGTGGCAGCAACTGCTCGATGGCGAGCGCCCTCGCATCAACCGGGCCGCGCTGATTGAGGCGATCCAGACGGCAAGCATAATGGGCGGGTAACCCCTTGATTGAAGGAGGGTAATCGTGGTGATATGGCGCCGCGACCACGCAAGTGGCTCAGCACTCTCTTTCAATAGACAAGGATGTCTGGATGCAACTCACCCTGTTAAACGACTCGGGTAAATTCGATGGACTCGATGACACCATTAGGCACGTTTTTGCCGAGACGGCGCACAAATTGAATGCCTTGTTCGATCTCTCCCAACTGGATGTCACCTTCAGCCCTTTTGCCGAGGGGGATGCTCCCGACTCGGGTATCGGTGGCTGGGCCATCAACATGTATCGAATAGAACTCCAGCTTGATCTGGAACGGCCTGATATCAAAGAGGTGATCATCACCGAATTGCCTGCCGTGCTGGCTCACGAAGTCCACCATATCGTGCAAAAGAAGAATAAGGTGGAAGCAGAAACACTGGCCGAAAACCTGATTTTTGAAGGGCTGGCCTGCTACTTTGAGCAGCGGTTCAATGGTGGCACACTCCCCTCGCTGTTCAAGGAGTCTCATCACCATGACTGGCAATCGCTCCTGGCAGAGATGACACCCCATCTATCCAGCAAGCAGTTCAACTATTTAGACTTTTTCTACTGCCGTGATAACCGGCCATTTCCCAAATATGCCGGTTACTGGGTGGGGTTCAATCTGGTGGCCAACTATCTGGCCAAGAGCGGCCTAAATGAAATAGAGGTCATGGGCCTACCCGCCGAAGCGTATTTCAATTAACACACTGTCACACTGTTCGTGGCTATCACAGAGCCCAAACCCGGAGAGAAGATCATGATCCCCATTCGCTGCAAGGCCGTCTCCGGCGTTGCCCTTACCACTGTCGATGGCGAAACAAAATTGCTGGTGATGAAACGGGTCAAGGGGGGCTTCTGGTGCCATGTGGCGGGCACGGTGGAGGCGGGTGAGACCGGCTGGCAGACCATTATTCGGGAGTTTGGCGAAGAGACGGGGATCAGGGTCACCGAACTCTACAACGGCCAGTATCTGGAGCAGTTTTACGATGCCACCTTGAATACGGTGGAGGTGGTGCCGGTCTTTGTAGTCTATTGCCCGCCCAATCAGGCGGTGACCCTCAACGACGAGCACACCGAATACCGCTGGTGTTCCCTGGCCGAGGCCAAGGCGCTGGTGAGTTTTCCCGGCCAGCAGGCGCTCTACGACCATATCTGGCACCATTTTGTCGACAATGCCCCCTCTCCCCTGATGCGGGTCGCGCTCGGCTGACGCATGCCGGAGCTGCGCGGCATGGTGGATGCTTGCGGTATTACTCGTTGGTCCCAACCAGCAGCGCAGGCATTGCCTGCCACACCCGTTCGGGGTCAAGCTCGGCAATGGCGGCGGCGATCAACTGCTCGCTCCAGCGACGATGCAGCAACCACATCCGCTGGCCCACCTCGCCGTCTGCCTTGGTACACTGCTTGGTGACATCGGCAGTGCGATAGAAATAGCGCACCAGAGTCGTGAGCTCCGGCTCGGGCCAGCGGCAGCCAAAATCACGCAGCAAGGCTGACCAGAACAGCACCTGTCCCCGCTCATGTTGCTGCTCGACAATTTGAAGATCGGGGATGAGATCCATGGCGTGCCACAAGGCGCCATAGCCGACAAAGCGGCGATCCAGTTCCTCCAGCGCCTCATCCAGCAGCACCAGCGCCTGCGGCCAACTCGTTGCCTCGATACGGATCTGTTGTTGCGCCTCGCAGACCGCCGCCAGCCACCCCATGGCAAGGCGGCAGATGATCGCCTCCTTGTTGGGATAGAGGTGGTAGAGCGACTTGATCCCCACCCCCGCCCGATCGGCGATGGCGTTGGTATTGAGAGCAGTAAAACCCTGCTCCTGCAACAGGCTCAGGGTCGCCTCCTCGATACGGCTGGCCACCGCCTGGCTGCGCTGCTGTTTGGGTTGACGGCGCATGGCAAACGCCCGGGGTAACGGCCCCTCTGTCACAGACTCCTCTGACATACCTTCTCCCTGATTTGTTGGCCCATCGGCAACTTGACTTGTGTGTGCATCAACAAGCGTGATCTGCGCCTCACTCGCCACCGATTGATGTGACATGGTAAACAAAACGTTAAATATTTGCAGCGATTGCTGGCATTTTTTGACCAAGCAACCATAAAGAGATCGCACAATGTGCAGTAAAAACTGCACAAAACCCGCCCCTCAAGGAGATCACTGCATGGATTGCAAGGCATCACATCGTTCTTTCTCTCGCTCATTTTTGCTGCTCACGCCGCTGCTGGCCGCCACACTGGCGGGCTGCCAACAGACGCAACCGCCCACCGCCACGCGCACCCTCTACCTCAACGGCAAGATCCACACCCAGGATGGCCAGCGTCAGGTGGCTGAGGCCATGGTGGTGAGCGGCGACCAGTTCCTCTATGTCGGCAACCGGCAAGGGGCCGAGGCACTCAGAACGCCCGACACCCAAGTGGTCGATCTGCAGGGCAAGATGGTGCTGCCGGGGCTGCACGACAACCATATCCACCTGTTTGGCACGGTGGCGCTCGATATGTGCGATCTCGACGGCAAGCCGGTCAATCTCGGCGAGCTGGCGGCCAAGGTGAAGAGCTGCCTGCCCCGCTACGCCCCCAAGGCAGGCGACTGGCTGGTGATCAACCAGTGGTCCCCCTACGAGGGCAACACTCCCACCGCCGCGTATAAAACCGTGCTGGCAGCCCTCGATGCCGCAGCGCCCGACAATCCGGTGGTGCTGGCTGGGGTCGATGGCCACGCCAGCGCCTACAACTCGCGAGCATTGGCGCAGGCGACCGACCAGAGCGGCAAACCGGCGGGCTTCACCGCCGCCACCCTGGCACCGGGCGGCCTCTTTGCCCCCTTCAAACCCTATGTGGATCTCAATAGCGGCGTCATTCGCGAAGGGGCCCGCAGCGCCATTCCCTCCCCCGACAGCGGCCTGCTCAGCGCCCATGACGAGCAGGCGGCGAGCCAGTATCGCCAGATCCTGCCCGCCGTCTCGACCCTGATGGCCTCGCGCGGCATCACCAGTATTCAGGATGCCTGTGCCACCGACTTTATCCGCGATCGCCTGCGGGAGATGGAAGATAAGGGGCTGCTCAATATGCGGGTCACCGCCGCCACCTGTTTTCACGAGGATGACTACAGCGGCAAGCTCGATATCGGCGGCCATCTGGCCAAGGCGAACCGGGTGCGCGACCAGTTCGCCAGCGATCCCCTGATCAAGGCCGATGCGGTCAAGATCTTCCTCGACGGGGTACTGGAAGGGGATCCCTTCAGCACGCCCCCCTTCCTGCCCAACGCCGGTATGCTGGCCAACTACCAGACCCCCCACCTCGCCATGGATCAGGCAGGCGAGCAGGTCACCATCACCGCCAACAGCGAGGATGCCGGCAGCAATGGGCTGGTCAACTACCGCGCCGCCGATCTCACCCGCTACGTAGGGGAACTCGACAAGGCGGGTTTTGGCATCCATATGCACAGCATCGGCGATCGCACTACCCGCATGGCCCTCGATGCGCTGGAGGCGGCCCGCGCCAGCAACGGCGATCACGGCATCCCCCATACCCTCGCCCATCTGCAGGTGGTGCATCCGGACGATCAGCAGCGACTCGGCCAGCTTGGCCTCTACCTCACCTTCACCTACGCCTGGACCAACCCGCAGCCCGAATACGACATGCTGGTCACCCCCTTTATCCAGCCGACCAGCAAGGGACAGCACCTGCATGAGGCGATGTACGATCCCAAGGGGTATCTCAAGCAGGCGCTCTACCCGGTGGCCAGCTCACGCAAGGCGGGGGCCATTCTGGTGGCCGGTAGCGATGCGCCGGTCGACAGCCGCGATCCGCGCCCCTTCGTCAATATGGCCGCCGGGGTCAACCATGCGCCCCAAAGCGGCGATGACTTTCGGGCGAGCCAGCGCATCACCCTCGACCAGATGCTGGATGCCTACACCATCAACGGCGCCCGCGCGGTGCGTCAGCAGGCCGTCAGCGGCTCCATCGAAGCGGGCAAGTCGGCTGACTTTATCGTGCTCGACCGGGATCTCTACCAGCTGGTCGCCAGCGGCACACCGGAGCAGATCGCCGATACCAAAGTCACCCGCACCGTCTTTCGCGGGCAGACAGTCTTTAGCCAATAGGGTTCAGGCGATATGGCGAGTGTGAGGATCTAGGCAGCAGGGCTCTAAGCGTATATGCCGCCAGCACAGTGCCTTGTAACAGCGAAATGCCGACCTCCGGGTCGGCATTTGTATAGGCGTGGCGTGATAGCCAGAGCTGATAGCGAGAAAAACTGCCGCAAAGGTCAATGGCCTTGGGTTAACCCGCGTTCTGGTTGTCCCAAACAGCGGCAGAACTGATTCACCAGTTAGACACTGGTTAGCCAACGTGGTTGCAGCAGCGTAACAATCTTGGGCTATTCGATTCTGGCCGCAGGTAATGACTGCAGCATACTAACGCCCCGATCATCCGAATATTCGTCTCTATTCGAACAAAATCGCTTTATTAAAGTACCAAATCTTTATTTGCGACGCCAAAAGGAATATGTACCGATGGTAAAATAGAAGACGATTGTAAATGTAACTTTTGATCATCAAAAAATATGTGTGGCCGTAATATATTCAATACTTTTGACTTTTCCACCCCTCCCATAAAAAATGCCTCATTTACAGAAATACCCCAAGAGCGCATAGTATTTATGACTCGCTTGTGAGAAGGTGCATTTCTTGCTGTCACAATTGATACTTTAAGCATCGGCAAATAACTTGAATCCTCTTTTTTCTTGTCAGCCTCAAGTTTTTGTATGTCCGAAATACGCTGCAGAAAATTTTTCAGTGGACCAGGGTTATGTGGGACATCAACCAGCTCAGACTCGTGAGAGTGAAAATCAGCTAACTGCCCTGAACTTTTATAAACGCCCTCCGCCTCATCATCTGCAATAACGCCATCAAAGTCGAAAGCTATTCGAAGCTCTAGGTCTTCAGTATCATCTTTGATATCACCACTCAGAATTTGGCCTGCAGGGTATCCGGCAAGAACTGCTTGTCTAACATCTTGATAATTGGCTGATAAAAACAATTCGATATCAAACTCAGGAATATATATATAAGGTGACTTACCTTGTAGAAATACAGCTCTCGTAATACCTAGCCCATAATGTTCAATTGAGTTCATAACTCGGAGTCCAGTATCAGAATCATTTCGTGAAAGCAATATTACTTCTACCAACGGATCTTGTGGAAATAATGTATTTAGCTTAAGTAAGCGACGAATAAATGGAAATGCAACACCTCTACTCAATGGTTCATCTTGCATTTTCCTCTGATATTCTCTATAAGACTCTTCACCTTCTGTTCTGAATATATTATCTGACTCCTCAAGGTCAAACAACGCGCTAGAAGACAAGCCAACAACCAATCTTTTTGTTAAATCGTATGCCACGGTGCACCTTCCTTTTTATCAATAGTTAAAATCCATATTTAATACATTCACATTGCATTGACGCTTGATTTAAATCAAGTTATAGAACTGTAGGTTCGAATAGAGACGCGTATTCTGATATGAGTGATAAATTACGAACCAGACCATAAAAAAGCCGCCCATTGGGCGGCTTTTTATTAGAGATAACGGGCTAACAGGAATTACCAGCCGGTCACTTCGCGCAGGGCCTTACCGATATCGGCAAGCGACCGGACGGTTTTCACGCCAGCATCTTCCAGCGCGGCAAACTTCTCGGCGGCGGTACCCTTGCCACCGGAGATGATGGCGCCAGCGTGGCCCATCCGCTTGCCGGGAGGGGCAGTAACACCGGCGATATAAGAGACCACCGGCTTGGTGACGTGGGCCTTGATATAGGCGGCCGCGTCTTCTTCGGCGTTGCCGCCGATCTCGCCGATCATCACGATCGCTTCAGTCTGCGGGTCGTTCTGGAACATCTCCAGAATGTCGATAAAGTTGGAGCCCGGAATGGGGTCGCCACCGATACCGACGCAGGTGGACTGGCCAAAGCCCTCGTCAGTGGTCTGTTTGACCGCTTCGTAGGTCAGGGTGCCGGAGCGGGAGACGATGCCCACCTTGCCCGGCTTGTGAATGTGGCCCGGCATGATGCCGATCTTGCACTCACCCGGAGTGATCACACCCGGGCAGTTGGGGCCGATCATCCGCACGCCGGTCTCTTGCAGCTTCACTTTGACATCCAGCATATCCAGGGTCGGGATGCCTTCGGTGATGGTGACGATCAGCTTGATGCCCGCGTCGATCGCTTCCAGGATCGCGTCCTTGCAGAACGGTGCCGGAACATAGATGACGGAGGCAGTGGCGCCGGTCGCTTCGACCGCGTCACGAACGGTGTTGAACACCGGCAGGCCCAGATGGGTGGTGCCGCCCTTGCCCGGGGAGACGCCGCCGACCAGCTGGGTGCCGTAGGAAAGCGCCTGCTCGGAGTGGAAAGTACCCTGACCGCCGGTAAAGCCCTGGCAGATGACTCGGGTGTCCTTGTTGATCAGTACGCTCATCAGTTGGCCTCCGCTGCTTTGACGACTTGCTGCGCGGCATCGGTCAGACTCTTGGCCGCAATGATGTTGAGGCCGCTCTCGGCCAGCTTGATACCACCCAGCTCGGCGTTGTTGCCTTCCAGACGGACCACGACGGGCACCTTGACCCCCACTTCTTTGACCGCACCGATAATGCCTTCCGCGATCATGTCGCAGCGCACGATGCCGCCGAAGATGTTGACCAGCACCGCTTTGACGTTGCTGTCGGAGAGGATGATCTTGAACGCTTCGGTCACGCGCTCCTTGGTGGCGCCACCGCCAACGTCAAGGAAGTTGGCCGGTTTGCCGCCGTGCAGGTTGACGATGTCCATGGTGCCCATGGCCAGACCCGCGCCGTTGACCATGCAGCCGATGTTGCCATCGAGGGCCACATAGTTCAGCTCCCACTGGGCGGCGTGCGCTTCGCGGGGGTCATCCTGTGACGGGTCATGCATCTCGCGCAGCTTGGGCTGACGATAGAGGGCGTTGGCGTCGATGTTGATCTTGCCATCGAGGCAGTGCAGGTTGCCCTGCTTGGTGATCACCAGCGGGTTGATCTCCAGCAGTGCGAAATCGCAATCCAGGAACATCTGGCCCAGCCCCAAGAAGATCTTGGTGAACTGTTTGATCTGATCGCCGACCAGACCCAGTTTGAAGGCCAGTTCGCGGGCCTGGTAAGCCTGCGGACCCACCAGCGGATCGATGGCCGCTTTGTGGATCAGATGAGGGGTTTCGTGGGCAATCTTCTCGATATCCACGCCACCTTCGGTAGAGGCCATGAAGACCACGCGGCGTGAGCCACGATCCACCACGGCGCCCAGGTAGAGCTCTTTGGCGATGTCGGTGCAAGATTCCACCAGGATCTTGGTGACCGGCTGGCCGTTGGCGTCGGTCTGGTAGGTCACCAGATTTTTGCCAAGCCAGTTCTGGGCGAAGGCACGGATCTCATCCTTGCTCTTGGCCACTTTCACGCCGCCCGCTTTACCACGACCACCGGCGTGTACCTGGCATTTGACGACCCAGATATTGCCGCCAATCTTGTCAGCCGCTTCGGCCGCTTCTTGTGGGGTAGCGCAGGCATAACCTTCGGAGACCGGCAGGCCATACTCGGCAAACAGCTGTTTTGCCTGATATTCATGCAGATTCATAGATGCTCTATCCGTGTTGTAGGTATTTCCGTCCGGGGCTGGTGTTTCTCAATCCCCTGTGAATGGGGGCCTGGGCGGCCCCTCGTTATCTTTCAATCGCTCGGGTATTACAGTGCTTAAACGCCCGGCAACACACCGGCTCGAGGCGCAAACCCCTTGCCTGCGTGCTACAGGCTTAGACGTCCAGCAACAGACGGGTCGGGTCTTCCAGCAGCTCCTTGACGGAGACCAGGAAGCCTACCGATTCGCGTCCATCGATGATCCGGTGATCGTAGGAGAGTGCCAGGTACATCATCGGCAAGATCTCGACCTTGCCAGCAACGGCCATCGGGCGATCCTGGATCTTGTGCATCCCCAGAATGGCGCTCTGGGGCGGGTTGATGATCGGAGTGGACATCAGGGAGCCGAACACGCCACCGTTGGTGATGGTGAAGTTGCCGCCAGTCAGTTCATCCACGGTCAGCTTGCCGTCACGGCCCTTGCCCGCCAGATCCTTGATGGCCTTCTCGATGTCCGCCAGGCTCATGTTGTCGCAGTCGCGCAGCACCGGCGTCACCAGACCACGGGGGGTGGAGACGGCGATGCTGACGTCGAAGTAGTTGTGGTAAACCACGTCATCACCATCGAGCGCCGCGTTCACTTCCGGATAGCGCTTGAGGGATTCGACCACCGCCTTCACGTAGAAGGACATAAAGCCGAGCTTGATGCCGTGCTTCTTCTCGAAGATCTCGCCGTACTGCTTGCGCAGATCCATGATGGGCTTCATGTTGACCTCGTTGAAGGTGGTCAGCATGGCGGTGGTGTTTTTCGCTTCCAGCAGACGCTCGGCAATGCGCTTGCGCAGACGGGTCATCGGCACCCGCTTGTCAGTGCGACCACCCAGTGGGGCAACCTTGGCCACAGGCGCGGCAGCGACGACCGGTGCGGCAGCCGCAGGCTGGCTCTTGGCCTTGATGAAGGCTTCCACATCATCCTTGGTGATGCGACCGCCCTTGCCGGTGCCAGTCAGCTTGGCCACGTCGATGTCGTGCTCGCCAATCAGGCGGCGCACCGAGGGGCTCAGGCCATCGGCGCCATCATCGGCCACCGCGTCAGCCGGTTTTTCTTTGGTCTCTTCACCGGCCACCGGGGCGGCGGTGAGGATGGCAATCAGTTGACGGGACAACACGGTCGCCCCTTCCCCTTGCAGAATATCCCCCAGCACACCGGCTTGCGGTGCCGGTACTTCCAGCACCACCTTGTCGGTCTCGATGTCGACCAGCACTTCGTCACGGGCGACCAGATCGCCCGGTTTCTTGTGCCAGGTGGCGATAGTGGCATCGGCCACTGATTCCGGCAGATCCGGTACCTTGATTTCGATAGTCATCCAATCAGTTCCTTTTTACTTCTATGCCAGAGGCTTTACAGGGTAAGGGCATCTTCCACCAAGGCTTTTTGCTGCTTGGCGTGGACAGACATGTAACCGACGGCCGGTGAGGCTGACGCGGGGCGACCGGCATAACGCAGGGTGGCTCCGGCTGGCAGCACGCCATCGTAGTGGTGACGGGTGCAGTACCAGGCGCCCTGGTTCTGCGGCTCTTCCTGACACCAGACAAAATCGGTGACGTGGCTGTAGTTGGCCAGAATGGCGCGCACTTCCTCTTCCGGGAAGGGGTAGAGCTGCTCGATCCGCACCAGTGCCACATCGTGCTGCTCGGCCTTGCGACGGGCATCGAGCAGGTCGTAGTAGACCTTGCCGGAGCAGAACACCACGCGCTTGACCGCTTTCGGATCCAGCGCATCGATCTCGCCGATGGCGTTCTGGAAGGTGCCGTCAGCCAGCTCTTCGAGCTTGCTCACCGCCAGCGGGTGGCGCAGCAGGGATTTGGGCGTCATCACGATGAGCGGACGGCGCATCGGGCGCACCACCTGACGACGCAGCATATGGAACACCTGCGCCGGGGTAGAGGGCACGCACACCTGCATGTTGTGCTGGGCGCACATCTGCAGATAACGCTCCAGACGGGCGGAGGAGTGCTCCGGCCCCTGCCCCTCGTAACCGTGCGGCAGCAGCATGGTCAGGCCGCACATCCGGCCCCACTTCTGCTCACCGGAGGAGAGGAACTGATCCACCACCACCTGGGCACAGTTGGCGAAGTCGCCGAACTGGGCTTCCCAGATGGTGAGGCCAGCCGGCTCGGCGCTGGCGTAGCCATATTCAAAGGCCAGTACCGCGTTCTCGGTCAGCACCGAGTCGTACACCTCGAACGGCCCCTGCTCGTCGTGCAGGTTGCACAGCGGGGTATAAGTGCTGGCATCGGTCTGGCTGTGCAGCACGGCGTGGCGGTGGAAGAAGGTGCCACGGCCGGAGTCTTCACCGGTAAAGCGGATGCGGGAACCCTTGTCCACCAGGGTGGCGTAGGCCAGGGTCTCGGCAAAGCCCCAATCCACCAGCTTCTCGCCCGCGGCCATCAGCCGGCGGTCTTCGTAAATCTTCTCGACCTGACGCTGCAGCACATGGGTGGCCGGATACTGGCTTACCCGCTCGCCGAGGCTCTTGAGGTGATCCATCGGCACAGCACTCTCATAGGCCATGTTCCAGTCGTGGCCCAGATAAGGGGTCCAGTCGACGGAGTGCAGCTCCATCGGGCGCCACTCCTTGCTCACCCGCTCGCCGCGATCCAGCGCTTCGCGATACTCGTTGACCAGTTCGGTCGCCCGCTCCTGAGCAAGGCTACCCTCGGCCACCAGCTGATCGGCGTAGATCTTGCGCGGGGTCGGGTGCTGTTTGATCTTCTGGTACATCAGCGGCTGGGTCGCACTCGGCTCGTCCGCTTCGTTGTGGCCGTGACGACGGTAGCAGACCAGCTCGATCACCACGTCGCGTTTGAAGGTGTTGCGGTAATCCAGCGCAATCTGGGTCACCAGCACCACGGCTTCCGGATCATCCCCGTTGACGTGCAGCACCGGCGCCTGTACCGCCTTGGCGATGTCGGTGCAATATTCGGTGGAGCGCAGATCACGATGGTAAGAGGTGGTGAAACCGACCTGGTTGTTGATGACGATGCGCACCGTCCCGCCGACGCCATAGGCACGGGTCTGGGACATGTTGAAGGTCTCGGCCACCACGCCCTGACCGGACATGGCCGAGTCACCGTGAATGGTGATGGGCAGCACGCTGGAGCCATCCTTGTCACCGCGACGATCCATCCGGGCACGGACCGAGCCGATGACTACCGGGTTGACGATTTCGAGGTGAGAGGGGTTGAACGCCAGCGCCAGGTGGACGTTGCCACCCGGGGTCGCGAAATCGGAGGAGAAGCCCATGTGGTACTTCACATCACCGGTACCCCAGGATTCGCCATGCTTGCCGGCAAACTCGTCGAACAGGTCCTGCGCCCGTTTACCGAGCACGTTGATCAGCACGTTGAGGCGGCCGCGGTGGGCCATGCCGATGACTGCCTCTTTGCAGCCCTGCTCACCGGCGCGACGGATCAGCTCCTTGAGCATGGGGATCATGGCGTCGCCACCTTCCAGCGAGAAGCGCTTGGCTCCCGGGAACTTGGCGCCCAGATATTTCTCCAGCCCTTCGGCGGCGGTCAGGCTCTCGAGGAAACGGGTCTTCTCTTCGAGGGTGTAGCTTCCCTTCCCTTCAATGGATTCGAGACGCTGTTGCAGCCAGCGCTTCTCCTCCGTGGAGGTGAGGTGCATGTAGTCGGCACCTATGCTGCTGCAGTAGGTCTTTTTCAGCGAGGCGTAGAGATCGGAGAGCACCATGGTCTCGCGACCGATGGCGTAGGAGCCCACATTGAAGGTGGCCTCCATGTCTGCGCCCTGCAGGTTGTGGAACGCAGGATCCAGTTCGGCAACGGTTTCACGCTGCCACAGGCCCAGCGGGTCCAGATTGGCATTCTGGTGACCACGGAAACGGAAGGCGTTGATCAGCTGCAATACCCGCACCTGCTTGGCATCCACTTGCGGATCGGAGACGGGGGCACTGTAGCGAGAGGGATCCTTGGCCAGACGACGGAAATAATCGCGGACCTGGGAGTGAGGTTGTTCAACCGCATGGCCATTGACCTGGGGCAGCTCGCTAAACAGGCTGCGCCACTCGTCGGACACGGAGTCAGGATTTTCCAGGAAGGATTCGTACAAATCCTCGATATAGCTTGCATTCGCACCAGCCAGGTGAGATGACTCCAACCAGGCCTTCATCACGCCGTTATGCATTTCTATCCCTTGTACTTCTTGTTACTGCTGCGCAGCTTGTAGGGGTCAAATAGCCATCCTGCCACGGGTGGGATGGCTATCCAGAAGTCGGGCCAGCGCGGGGCCGGCCCTGATACTAAACAGCCCGATTGAGCAACATCGACTTGATCTGGCCAATCGCCTTGGTCGGGTTCAAGCCTTTCGGACAGACGTTCACGCAGTTCATGATGCCATGGCAGCGGAACACGCTGAATGCGTCGTCCAGATTCCCCAGTCGTTCGGTGGTCGCGGTGTCGCGGCTGTCAGCCAGCCAGCGGTAGGCGGCGAGCAGCCCGGCCGGACCGATGAACTTGTCGGGGTTCCACCAGAAGGAGGGGCACGAAGTGGAGCAGCAGGCACAGAGAATGCACTCGTACAGGCCGTCAAGCTTGGCGCGCTCTTCGGGGGATTGCAGGTGCTCACGCACCGGCGGCAACTTGTCATCGTTGATGAGGAAGGGTTTGACCTTCTCCCACTGGGTGTAGAACTGGGTCATGTCGATCACCAGATCGCGGATCACCGGCAGGCCAGGCAAGGGGCGGATAACGACGTTATTGCCCTTCTTCAGCAGATCGGAGAGCGGGGTGATACAGGCAAGACCGTTCTTGCCATTCATGTTGAGACCGTCTGATCCACAGACCCCTTCGCGGCAAGAGCGGCGGAAGGCGAGCGTGGGATCCAGCTCTTTCAACTGGATCAGTGCGTCGAGCACCATCATGTCGGAACCTTCAGGAATATCAAGACGATATTCCTTCATATGGGGGACGTTATCAACATCCGGATTGTATCTGTAGACAGAGAATGTGACGTTCATAGGGCTGGCTCCGCAATCAGTAAGTCCGGACCTTGGGCGGGAACGCCTCACGGGTCTTGGGTGACATGTTGACAGCGCGACGGGTCATGGACTCGGTGTCCGGGTGATAGAGGCTGTGACACAGCCAGCTCTCGTCGTCACGCTCCGGGAAGTCAAAGCGGCTGTGAGCACCGCGACTCTCGGTACGGAAGTTGGCGGCAACCGCCGTGGCAAACGCCGTCTCCATCAGGTTGTCCAGCTCCAGACACTCGATGCGCTGGGTGTTGAACTCTTTGGAGGTGTCGTCCAGACGGGCATGCTTGAGGCGCTCGCGGATGAGTTTCAGCTCGGCCAGCCCTTCTGCCATGGCATCCCCTTCGCGGAACACCGAGAAGTTGTTCTGCATGCAACGCTGCAGGTCTTTGCGGATCTGCACCGGGTCTTCGCCGTCACGGCAATTTTCCCAGCGGTTGAAGCGCGCCATGGCGGCATCGATATCGGATTCGGAGGCATCGCGACCGTGATCCATCTCGCCCAGGGTATTGACCAGATGCATGCCGGCAGCGCGGCCAAACACCACCAGATCCAGCAGCGAGTTGCCACCCAGACGGTTGGCACCGTGTACGGAGACGCAGGCAATTTCGCCCACCGCAAACAGGCCGACCACCGGCACGTCGTTGCCATCCTTGTCTTGCGCCAGACACTGGCCATTCACGTTGGTCGGCACGCCGCCCATCATGTAGTGACAGGTCGGGATGATCGGAATAGGCTCTTTGACCGGATCCACGTGGGCGAAGGTGCGAGAAAGTTCGCAGATACCCGGCAGACGGGATTCCAGCACCTCTTTGCCGAGGTGATCCAGCTTGAGCTTGATGTGCGGGCCCCAGGGACCGTCGCAGCCGCGACCTTCGCGGATCTCGATCATGATGGAGCGAGCCACCACGTCGCGACCGGCCAAGTCCTTGGCGTTGGGGGCGTAACGCTCCATGAAGCGCTCGCCATCTTTATTGAGCAGATAGCCGCCTTCACCGCGGCAGCCTTCGGTCACCAGCACCCCGGCACCGGCGATGCCGGTCGGGTGGAACTGCCAGAACTCCATGTCCTGCACCCCTACCCCGGCACGCAGCGCCATGCCGACACCGTCACCGGTGTTGATGTGGGCATTGGTGGTGGACTGGTAGATACGACCGGCACCGCCGGTGGCCAGCACGGTGGCCTTAGCCTTGAAGTAGACCACTTCGCCACTCTCCATATCGATGGCGGTACAGCCAACGATGTGACCGTCCTGGTTTTTCACCAGATCCAGCGCATACCACTCGGAGAAGACGGTGGTCTTGTTCTTGACGTTCTGTTGATAGAGGGTGTGCAGCAGGGCATGACCGGTACGGTCGGCCGCCGCTGCGGTACGAGCCGCCTGCTCGCCACCGAAATTCTTGGACTGACCACCAAACGGACGCTGGTAGACAGAACCGTTGTCGAAACGGGAGAAGGGCAGCCCCATGTTCTCAAGCTCATAGATGGCCTCGGGGCCGGTCTTGCACATGTACTCGATGGCTTCCTGATCACCGATGTAATCGGAGCCTTTTACCGTGTCATACATGTGCCACTGCCAGTTGTCGTCGTGGGCATTGCCCAGCGCAACCGTGATCCCGCCCTGGGCGGACACCGTGTGAGAACGGGTTGGAAAAACCTTGGACAACAGAGCGCAGCTCTTGCCGGACTGGGCAATCTGCAGCGCGGCGCGCATACCGGCACCACCGGCACCAATCACCACCGCATCAAATTCACGAGTTGGAATAGTCACCTTACACACCCCACAGCACGACGAAACCCGTCATCAGATAGACAAACAGCACCACGACCAGGGCAAATTGCAGCGCCCCGCGCAGCCCTACCGGCTTGATATAGTCAGTCAGCACCTGCCACAGACCAATCCAGGCGTGGATCAGTACGCAGAGCAGGGTCAACAGGGTGAATACCTTGGTGAAGGTTTTGGCGAAGAAGCCTGCCCACACCTCGTAGGTGATGTCGTTGAACGCGACAAAGCCCACCAGATAGAGGACATAACAGGTCATGATGAGGGCGGTGGCGCGGATCAGGATGTAATCGTGAACGCCGCTGCGCCCGAAGGTTGCAGAATTGGTTACCATACAAGCACTCCCGCCAATACAGCCAGGATCGCGGTGATCACGAAGGCCACGCGGGCGCTCTGATTACCGGATTCCAGCTCTTCCCAATAGCCCATATCCATGACCAGATGACGCAAGCCGCCCACAATGTGGTATGCCAGCGCAGTCAGGATCCCCCACAGCACGAGTTTGACCAGGAAGTTGTCCATGATGGCAACCACGGTTGTAAACCCTTCGGGAGAGGCGAGTGAAGTACCAAGCATCCACAGCAAGATGCCCAGTGCAACAAAGGTAATGACCCCTGAAACACGGTGCAGGATGGATGCAATGGCAGTGACAGGAAAGCTGATCGTCTGTAGGTCGAGGTTGACCGGTCTCTGTTTGTTTTTCACGCTTGCCCACTCAGCTCCATTGAGCACGTTAGTTATTGTTTTAACTCACACTTGAGGGCACGGAATGGTGATTGTTGGTTTTTTGTTACCAAAACACTCTGAAAAAGCCAAAACGCGAGTTTTCGGTTTCACATCAGGCTTTGCCAAAGCGTTTCAAACACCCGCAGCCATGACCCACGTGGCGCAGTATATCGGCGGCCTTAACCGAAGACAATCAATTAGCTACAAAGAAAACACAAAACCGCAAACTCGATCGCATATTTAATTTAACATTTCATTAATGCCATTAATGGGGTTTCAGCAAAATTGACATTGATAAGGAACTCTGTTTCAAATAAGGCGCTCCAGCCACCTCGGTATGGGTAACAACCTTTGCCAGCGTCATAAAAGTCGTAATAGAGTAGGACTGGAACCAAATTATAAAGAGCAAAGGAGACGTGCTATGGCTGATAAGATAGCCACCCTACACCTGCCCGGAAAAGATCCGGTCGAACTGCCGATCCTCTCCGGCACCATCGGCCCGGATGTCATCGATGTCAGAAAATTGGGATCACAGGGGTATTTCACCTTTGACCCCGGTTTCATGGCCACCGGTTCTTGCAAATCTGCCATTACCTACATTGACGGGGATCTGGGTGTCTTGCTGCACCGGGGTTACCCTATCGCCCAGCTTGCTACCCAGGCCACCTATCTGGAAGTCTGCTATATCCTGCTGTACGGCGAGGCGCCCACCAAGGCGCAATATGCCGAATTCGAACGTCTGGTCACCCGCCACACCATGGTGCACGAGCAGATAGCCTTCTTCTTCCGCGGCTTCCGTCGTGACTCCCACCCCATGGCCATCATGTGCGGTGTGGTCAGCGCCCTCTCCGCCTTCTATCACGATGCCCTCGACATCAACAACGAGCAGCATCGCGAGATCTGTGCCTTCCGTCTGCTCTCCAAGATGCCGACCCTGGCCGCCATGTGTTACAAGTACTCCATCGGCCAACCGTTCATGCAGCCGCGTAACGCCCTCTCCTATGCAGGCAACTTCCTGCACATGATGTTTGGCGTGCCGACCGAAGAGTACAAGGTCAACCCCATCGTTGAACGCGCCATGGATCGTATCTTCACCCTCCATGCAGATCACGAGCAGAACGCCTCCACCTCCACCGTGCGTCTGGCTGGCTCCTCCGGTGCCAACCCGTTCGCCTGTATCGCCGCCGGGATCGCCTCCCTGTGGGGACCGGCCCACGGTGGTGCCAACGAAGCCTGCCTGCGCATGCTGGAAGAGATCGGTTCGGTGGATCGCATCCCCGAGTACATCGCCAAGGCCAAGGACAAGAATGATCCGTTCCGCCTGATGGGCTTCGGTCACCGTGTCTACAAGAACCACGACCCCCGTGCCACCGTGATGCGCGAAACCTGCCACGAAGTACTGACCGAGCTGCAGATCAAGGATCCGCTGCTGGACGTCGCCATGGAGCTGGAGCGCATTGCGCTCTCCGACCCCTACTTCGTCGAGAAGAAACTCTACCCGAACGTGGACTTCTACTCCGGCATCATCATGAAGGCGATCGGCATCCCGATGAGCATGTTCACCGTGATCTTCGCCATCTCCCGCACCATCGGCTGGATTGCCCACTGGAACGAGTTCCACTCAGATCCTGACAGCAAGATCGGTCGTCCACGCCAGCTCTACGTGGGCCACCCGCTGCGCGAGTTCACTCCGCTCGAGCAGCGCTAACCACTGCGCTGATATGGTTTGTTACAAAGGCGGTCATTGACCGCCTTTTTGTTTGCCGCTCTAATGCCCCCTTTCGCGTTGAAGGAGTCCATCATGAAACCACTGTTTATCAGCGCCGCCTTGCTGCTGACCGCCTGCCAGAGCGCCCCCGCCCCGTCACAGGGGGAGACCCTCTATATCAACAGCCAGCTGGTCGATTGCGTCGGGGTCGGTCCGATGCAGTGCATGCAGGTTCGCAGCGATGAGCAGCAGCCCTGGACGCTGTTCTACCAGAATATTGAAGGCTTCCAGTTCGAGCCGGGCTACCGCTACCAGCTCAGCGTCAGCAAGGAGCAGCTCACCGATGTGCCGGCCGATGCGTCCTCTCTGCGCTATCAGCTGATCAAAGTGGTCTATAAAGTCGCCGCCCGTTAATCGCAGTCTCTCTTTCAGGAACGCATCCCCGCGCAGGGTGGCAACCCGCGCATCTCGTCTGTAAAAAACGGGAGGCCTTACGACCTCCCGTTTTTTCTAATTCACCCGCACCCAGTATCACACATCCGGGCATACGCTATTTTCCTGCGGCCGTTTGATCACGAATCCCCGCTCGATTCAGGCCTTGAATCCCAGCTTCTCGTAAAGCCGATGGGCAGCCTCGCGCCCCTCCCCCGATAGCAGCATCACCTTGTAGCACCTCTGCTCCCAGGCGAGGGCCAACGCCTTCTCCAACACCCGCTGACTCAAACCACGACGGCGAAACCGCTTGGCGGTGATCACGTGCTCTATGATGCCAAATGGCCGCCCCTCGTTGGTCAGCGTCGGAACGATCCCCAGCTGACAGGTCGCCGCCAGCTGACCATCCACCTCGGCAACAATAAGCCGAATGCGGGGATCGTTCAGCAGTGACTCAAGGGTCGCGATAGCCATGTCGGCTGCCAGCGGAGGATCATCGGGTCGCAGCTCCCCGTAGAGCACCAGCAACCCGGCCAAGTCAGTCACTCTGCACGTTCTGATCATCTCCATCCCTTCTCTCCATCCAGACCGACGATATCCACACGGTGTCAGCACAGACACGAACGAGGACATTCACGGCTATTCCCCGCTCGTTATATGGATCCTGCAACTCAACAGGAGCGATCAGCTCGGTGCCAGCACCATATGCAGCAGCGGATAGGGCTTGCCCTGACCATCCAGCGGCGAGCGACCCGTCACGGTGAATCCCATCGTCAGATAGAAGCCCACCGCCTGTTCGTTCTGCTCGTTGACGTCAACCAGCGTCGCACCGCACTGGCCGATGGCATGTTCCACCAGCTGGCGGCCGACGCCGTAGCCCCGCGCCTCGGGGGCCACAAACAGCATCTCCAGCTTGTCCTCGAGCACGCCGCTAAAACCCGCAATGAGCCCCTCTTCTGTGCGGGCACAGTGCAGTGTCACCGCATCGAAGTAGTGCTCCAGAATAAGGGGTCTGAGAGCCAGGATCTCGGCCTCTGGCAGGAAGTGGTGGGTTGCCTGCACCGAGGCCTCCCATAGCTCAATGAGGGTTTGATAATCTTCCTCGTTTGCGTGTGCAATCCGCATGGTTGTTTATCCACTTTTTAAAATGACTAACCTTCAGCGTTGTTCGCATTCGTTACCCATGACGAGGAGCGAACATGATTATGGCCATTCCAATCAGCGCAATGAACGAACCAACAAGATCCCACATACTCGGCCGAATACCATCCACTAACCAAAGCCAGAAGATGGCGACGAAGATATACACACCGCCATATGCCGCATAGACACGCCCTGCAGCGGTAGGATGCAACGATAGTAGCCAGGCAAACAGCATGAGACTCAATCCTGCGGGGATCAGTAACCAGATGCTGCGACCCTGAGTCAACCAGAGATATGGCAAATAACAGCCAAGGATCTCGAAAAAAGCCGTAATCAGAAACAAGGCTATCGTTTTTAACTCAAGCATGAGCGGCCTGTGCCCCCTGAAAAATGGGGAATACTAAAGCAAGCCACTGGATAACGTAAACCAAGCGCTCTATTTGACCGTCCATTCAAGCAAACCTTCAGCAACAAACCTGAGCAGTCTGCCCAGCTGGAGCAGGGCAGACTGTGGTTGATTAGCGTGCCAGCACCGCCTGCAGCAGCACCGACATATCAGCGCCAAAGTTGCGGCTGCGGATCGCTTCGCGGATATCCGCTTCGCTATAACGGCTGCCCGGGTAGACCACCACGCAGGAAGTGTCGCCCGGTTTGAGGAAGTGGGTCTCGCCAAACGGGGTATAGCGGGTGGCACCGATACTTATCAGCGCATGGGGAGGATGTCCCGCCTGCGCCAGCAGCCCTTGAATATGCTCCGCTGGTCCCTCGTCCTGCTGATGGTTGAACTTGTCGATGGCCCAGTCGAGCAGCTGACCGTGGAAGTAGCTGTAATCGATGGCTGCGCTGTCTACCCCGTAGGCGTGCAGCTCACCATCGCGCTCCAGATAGCAGGCGATGCGATAGTCATCAAGCTCGCAACCGGCGGCAAAACCGGAGAGCGGCAGCAAGTTAGCCGCCAACCCCTTGCTCTCTTCACCCCAGTTCTTCTTCTCGCTGATCTTCTTGGCGTTGGGACGACGGATAGAGCAGTCGTTATAGGCGCCAAAGGTACGGGGATGAATCGCCACCACCTGCTTGCCGGCATACTCCAGCTCGCACCAGAGCGCCACTTCCGGCTCGATCTGCACCTTCTCGTCACCGCTGACCGCCGCCTCCGGCAAGAAGATCGCCTTGTCGCTCAACGGGAACACCCCGAGCTGGCCCGGGTGACCCGGCACGAAGAAGGGGAACAGCGCCTTGGGCGCGGTGGTGTCGCGCACCACGACCGCCACGAAGTCCGACGCTTCGCCCGCCTGCTCCAGATGACCGGCGAAATTGCCCGCCACCCCGAGTCCGATAAACTTGCTCTCTGCTGTCACTTGCATCTTGCTCACCTGCATCTTGCCCACGCAAGGTAGCAGGCTCGTCGCCCACTACCGCTAAAGTGGCAAGATTAAACCACAAGGGCCCCGCCTTAGCCCAGTCCGGCCCTGCCGTGGTGTGCGCCAGTCCGCTTTTTTAGGGATGAGGCGGCTGTGGCGAGACAGTCCTTGCGCACTCTTTCTGCTAAGCGCTCACCGCGCTGGAAACAGTGCGTTTCCGGTCTCTCCCCTCTTTCCCCTTGGGACTCAACTTCATCTTTGTTAGGCTGCCTGCATGCAACACAGCGGCGCGCTTGAGTGCGCCCCGGCTCATCACGGCAACCCCATCGGAGAGAAAACGGATGATCGACAAACTCGCCTGGCTCACCTTTAAAGATCAGCAACTGCTCTGCGCCCGCTCCCACGGCAAGGCGATCTACTACATCCCCGGCGGCAAGCGGGAACCGGGCGAGAGCGATGAGGCGGCGCTGATCCGCGAGATTGAGGAGGAGCTGGCCGTCATCTTGCAGCCCGATACCCTGCGCTTTGCCTGCGAGTTCAGCGCCCAAGCAGATGGTAAGCCAGCTGGGGTCGAGGTGCGACTGCGCTGCTACACCGGCGACGCGAGCGGCCCCCCGGTCGCCTCGGCCGAAATTGCCGAGCTGCGCTGGCTCGACAGCAGTCACCTCGATGAACTCTCCCCCGTCTCCCGCCTGCTGTTTGCCTGGCTGGTTGAGCAGGGGCTTATTCGCTAATCTCATAACCGGGAGCGATACAAACAAAAGAGGTGAGCCAATGGCTCACCTCTTTGCATCACAAGTTGCACAACTCAGGGCAGTTGCACCGCTCGCGCCTGAACTTCCGGCAAAGCGAAGGCATCTTGCGCGGCGATGAGTTGCAGTTCGTAAGCCTGTTGGCGCCAGGTCTCTTGTAGCACCGCATCCACCGAGGCGTTGGTGCGCTCGAACGCGCTGACCGCATCGTGACCGGCCAGCAAATTCGCCAGCATCAGGGCGCTGATAAGATCGCCAACCCCTACCGGCTGGCGGGCAAAGTCATAAAGCGGACGGGCAATCAGGTAATCCCCTTGCGGGGTGGCCAGCAGCATCTCGAAGCGGCTGGAGTCCTGCGCAGCACGACCGAGATGCTTGACCAGCACCAGCTTGACGCCGCGGGCCAGCAGCTGATGGGCAGCCGCGCGGGTCTGATCCAGATCAGCCAGATGGGTATCGCAGAGGGTCTCCAGCTCCAGCAGGTTGGGGGCCATCATGTCGGCCACCGGCAACGCCTGCTCGGTCAGGAAACGGGTGACGCCGGGAGCGACGATACACCCCTTCTCCGGATGACCCATCACCGGATCGCAGAAGTAGATGGCATCGGGGTTGGCCGCCTTGACGGCGTTGACCACGGTCAGGATCTCGTCTCCCTGTTCGGCGGAGCCAAGGTAGCCGCTCAGCACGGCGTCACAGCCGCTCAACGCCTCGATATTGCCCAATCCTTTCACCAGCGCACTGATATGACCCGCCGGCATCGCCATCCCCTGCCACCCCTGAGCATATTGGGTGTGGTTGGAAAACTGCACCGTGTTGATGGGCCATACATCCATGCCGAGGCGACGCATGGGGAAGACGGCCGCGCTGTTGCCGGCACAACCAAAGACCACGTGGGACTGAATAGAGAGAACGGATTTCATCGGGAATACCACAGCAAAGGATCAGCAAGGTGGGCAATATATCGGATGAAGATAACGATGCGCCACCTTGGCGCGGGATGAACAGGCAATTTCCTGACTAAAGACAGGTTTTTTGCGCCATTTGGCCCGCATCGACAGGATGAGCGGCGCCATGATGCGCCGCGTCCCCGTCATCACATGCCGTTGTGCTCAACGCCATGACGGGCAAAGTGATAGACCCATCCCTCATCACACGGCATGTCACTGGGTGGCGAAATCAGCTCTGGCAATACCGTCACCTTGCCACCAGCGGCATATTGCAGCGCCATCAGGGCGCAGAGCGCCGCATCATAGCGATCGGTGCCGATCAGCACATTCTCGGGCAGCAAGGCCGCCAGCTCGGGTCTGGCAGGGGATGCCTTGCCGCCCATTTTGGCCAATGCCGGATAGACCTCCAGCACGGCATGACTGGCCTTCGGGGCAACGGTCGGCACCAGTTGCAGATCCGAGAGTCGCGGCAGCATGGAGAGCGCCAAGGTGGCGTTGTTGCCAAGCCGGTCGAAGGTGGCCGACAGCGGCTTCTTGCCGTACTGCTGATACAACCAGCGCTCGCAGTCACGATAGGCGTAGGGGTTGTCTATCTCCCGCTCGGGAGCGGCACAGCTATGTGGCTGGCCGTTGAGCAGATCCCGCAAGGCGCGGGGAAAAGCGAGCGGCGCATCGATACCGAGCGCCAGTTGCGGGCAGGCTTCTACCTGCACCTGGGTCAGCTCATTTTGCAGGGCGGGACGCAGCAGAGCGGCCAGATCCGGCGCCACCCGCGAGCTCAGACGAAACAGCGGCGACACCCCGAGCCAGTGCAGGCGGTTGGATTCGGCCTGCCAGCCCACCACGGCCACCGCCTGGGCACTGCCCTGCCAACCACGCACATCCCAGCCGATCCCGATTGCACTCATCTGCCCTGCAGTCATCAATTACCTCTGTTCGCCTGTCACAAGTTGCAAGAGGCACAGGGTAATCAGCAGAGGCCCCTAACGCAAAGCGAACCGCCCACTCAGAACGATTTCTGGAAGTTCACCAGTGGCAAAATGGGGAAAACACCGTTGGCGGCATAGTTGGCCAGCCCGATCTGCAAGCCATCGAGGTGCTTGGTCGCATTGATAAAGCCAATCTGGAAGGTGGTACGCTCGGCATAGTTGACGAAGCCGACGTTGGCCAGCGCATTGCCCTTGGCGATATTGACCGCCCCCCAGTTAAGCCCCTGTACATTGTTGGTCAGGTTGACCAGCCCCAGATTGACGCCGGTATCCTGCCCTTCGTGCCAGTTGATGGCGTTGATAGCGACCCCGCCAAACTGGTGACGCACCCGACCAGCACCGAGGAAAATCCCGAGCTGCAGACCGCTGAACTGATCCACATCGGAGAGGGCGAAGATCGGCAGATCAATGCCCTTCACCTGACCGGTCCGACCGTAGAGCAGCGAGGCGCGCGCCCCTTCCACCTGATGGGACGCGGGCAAATTGACCCCGGGCAGCGAGACCTGCACCGGAGTACTGGCCTGCGCGACACCGCACAGAGTCAGGGCGCTGCATGCCAGCAGCAGGCGGGAGAGTGTCATGGAAAGTTCCTTGGGCCATTGAGAGTGGCCCGATCCTAACAGTCAGGGGCTAATGTGGGCACACCAGCCGGGACGAGGTGCGTCACGATACGTCACGGGTGGCCCTCTCACCTCTCCATCAGGTCTTGCGAAAGCGTCACCTTAAGGACAATCGGCCACTTTTTCGCAGCGAGTGGCCCCTCTTCCTTTCTTTGCCTGAGCGAACTGCCTAAAATAGTCGCCCTGCTGTATCCGGCATTCATCCATCTAGAGGATTTCCCATGGAGACGTTTCTGCTCGAAGGTCACCCCTTCGTTGCCTTGTGTGACCTTATCAAACATCAGGGGTGGGCCGATTGTGGCGGCGCCGCCAAAGCCCTCGTTGCCGAAGGGCTGGTCGAGGTGGACGGTCAGGTCGAGACTCGCAAGCGCTGCAAGATCGTGGCCGAACAGGTGGTCAACTTCAACGGCATGAAGGTCGTGGTGAAAGAGGGCGTCAGCCCGGAGATTGGCTAATCCCGTCTTGGGGAGCCACTCTCCGGCAACCCGCTAGCTGGCCTTGATCGACAGGGTCAGCACAAAACGCGCCATCGCCTCATCCCCGTTCAATGACGGACAGGTGGCCACCACCTGGATGGGGCGATTGATGCGCTGACCGCTTGCCAACGATTCGTCGATCATGGCGTCAATCTCCTCCCCCGCTGCGCAGTCGAACTGCACATCCCCCTCCGGGCGTTTCAAAAACTCCCCCTGCACATCCTTGAAGGCGAAGTGCACCTTCTTGCGCCGCTGCCGCCCCTTCTCCATCACCAGCAGACCGCCTACCAGATCGGCGCCGGTCGCCAGCGCGCCAAAATACATGCTGCCCAGATGGTTGCGGGTACGCCAGCCAAGGGGAATGCGAATGCGCAGCGCCTTGGCATTCATCTCTTCGATGATCGGGGCACAAAACCCGATGACGGGAATGTAGCGCCAGGCAAACAGCCGGAGCGCCAGATTGGCTTTGAAGCGTTGCAAATCCATATGCGAACTGATCCGATGAGTTAATGTAAACGACATGTTGCCTGCATCTGCGCCATTCGACAAGCACAGGGATCACGGTTACGACCTTTGCCCAACGCAACAAAACAGAGGGAACCGCATCGGTTCCCTCTTTTCGTTCATGTCGCCGTTACAGCAAATGTGCCGCTCAGGCGCGCTTCTCTTCGAGCCAAGCCCCCTGACTCTGCATCTCGAACAGCTGGGCATAGTGACCGCCGAGGGCCATCAACTCACCATGGGTACCCCGCTCGCTCACCTGACCGCGGGAGAGCAGCAGGATCTCGTCCGCATCGACGATGGTCGAGAGGCGGTGGGCGATGGCGATAGTGGTGCGGCCACGACGGGCGGCAGAGATCGCCTGCGACAGCGCCAACTCGGTCTGGGAGTCCACGCTGGCCGTCGCTTCATCCAGAATGAGGATGCGCGGATCCCCCACCAGCGCCCGGGCAAAGGAGAGCAGTTGCCGCTGACCGGCGGAGAGGTTCTTGCCCCCCTCCTCCATCAGGGTGTTGATCCCCTGTGGCAAGCTGCGCACAAAGTCGGCCAACTGCACCTCGCTCAACGCCTGCCAGAGCCGCGCTTCGTCTATTCCGGCGCGGCCGAGACGCAGGTTCTCCGCCAGGGTGCCGACGAAGATAAAGGGATCTTGCTGCACCAGCCCGATGCTGCGGCGCACCGCCGCCAGCGACAGGGTATCCAGTGCGTGATCATCGAAGCGGATCTGCCCCTGATCCAGCGGATAGAAGCCCATCAGCAAGCTGATGATGGTGGACTTGCCGCTGCCGGTATGGCCCACCAGCGCCAGCATCTGGCCCGGTTTTGCGGAAAAACTGACCTCCCGCAGCACCTGTTGCTCACCATCGTAGGAGAAGCTCACCCGCTCGAAACTGACCCTCCCTTCCAGCGGGATCATCTCGCCATCGGTGCTCTCACGGGTTTCATCGAGCAGGGCAAAGACACGCTCCCCCGCCACCATCGCCTGCTGCAGCTGGTTGAGCTGGTTGGTCATCTCGATGAGCGGCTCGATCATCCGCCCCAGATAGCTGATAAAGGCGTAGAGCACCCCTACCTGAATAGCACCCGCGTGGCTCACCCCCTCGTGGGCGAACAGCGCCAACAGACCAATCAGCACCATCATGTAGAAGAGATCGATGAGCGGACGCAGCAAAATGCCGTTGATCTTGAGGCTCTTGACCCGTGCCGACCAGTGCTGCTGGTTCACCTCGGCAAAGGCGTTGGCAAAGTGGCGCTCCTGCACCATAGCCTGAATAACCGGCATCCCCTGCAGCGACTCGTTGAGGCGGCTGTTGATGTCGGAGAGCAGACTGCGGGTCGCTCGCACCACTGGCACGCTCAGTTTCTGGTAGAGCCACATCACCCCACCCACGGCGGGCAGCAACAGGGAGCAGACCAGCATCAGCCGCAGATCCAGCAGCGCCATCGAGATGAGGATGCCGCACAACAGCACCACCTTTTGCACCAGCAAGCCGATCACCTGCACATAGAGGTTCATGATCGCCTCGGTGTCGTTGGTGATGCGGGAAATCAGCGAGCCGGAGCGATGCTTGTCAAAGTAGCGGGCCGGCAAACGGATGGCGGTAGCAAATACCTGCTCGCGCAGGGTTTGCACCACCGCCTGAGCGATGCGATTGAAGCGCAAGGATTGCAAATAGAAACCCGCCGCCGACAGCACCTGCAAGCCCAGATAGCCCGCTGCAATCAGGGCTATGGTGGGCAGCACGATATTGCGAGGCGCCAGATAGTCATCGATAAAGAGCTTGATCAGCAGCGGCCCGGCTACTTCAGCGCCGGTGGCGAGCAGCAGGCAAATCCCCGCCTGAATCAGCCAGCGAGGATAGCGGGCGCAGTAGGCGAGCAGTCGTTTAATGGTCGGATTCACAGGCTCTCCTCCACGGCTTCTTCGAGACGCTGGTAACGCACCATGTCGGCGTACCAGCCATTGTGCGCCATCAGGGCACCGTGATGACCCCGTTCGCTGACGGCCCCCTGCTCCAGCACCAGGATCTCGTCGGCCTGCTCAACCGCCGTCATGCGATGGCTGACCAGGATCAGGGTGCGACGATGGGCCTTGAGGGCGTGCAGAATTTGCTGCTCGGTGTGGGCATCCACCGCCGAGAGCGCATCATCGAGCACCAGAATGGGCGCCTCCAGCAGCAAGGCGCGGGCAATGGCCAGCCGCTGTTTCTGGCCACCGGAGAGGGTCACTCCCTTCTCCCCGACCTCGGTCTCATAACCCTTGGGGAAACGCACGATATCATCGTGTACACAGGCAATGCGTGCCACCCGTTCGACCTCCTCGCGGCTCGCATCGGGTTTGCCGAGCGCAATATTGGCGGCGATGGTGGTAGAAAACAGGAATGGCTCCTGCGGCACATAGGCAAACTGGCTGCGCAGAGTACCGAGCGGCAGCTGCTCAATCGGTACGCCCCCCATGGCAATCGAACCGTCAGTCGGATTGGCAAGGCGCATCAACAACTTGAGCAGTGAGCTCTTGCCTGCCCCGGTGCGTCCCACCACCCCGAGCATCCCCCCTTGCTTTAGGGTAACGTCGATATCCGCAAGCAGGGTGCGCTGCTCAAGTCGATAGCTCACCCCTTTGATCTGCAGCGGAAACGCAGAGGTAAACGCCGCTGGTTGGGCGGGCTCTTCGATATCGCTGCGCTCCCCAAGCAGGCTCTCGATACGGGAGTAGGCGGCGCTACCCCGCTCGATGATGTTGAACAGCCAGGCGATGGCAAACATCGGCCAAATGAGCTGGCCGAGGTACATGGTGAAGCTGGTGAGCTCACCCAGGGTCAGCTCATCACGCAGCACCAGCACGCTGCCCCCCGCCACCGCGAGGAAGTAGGAGCAACCGATGCAGAGGTAGATGACCGGATCGAACTTGGCATCGATGCGGGCCACCGCCATATTGCGCTCCCCCGCCTGTCTGGTCAGCTCGGCAAAGCCCTCATCTTCCAGTGATTCGACCGCATAGGATTTCAACACCCGCACGCCGGAAAGGGCCTCCTGGGTCTTGTTGTTGAGCCTGGAGAAGGCCCCTTGCGCCGCCTTGAACTGGGTGTAGATCTGGGTACCGAAGCGGTTCATGAAATAGGCCATCACCGGCAGCGGCAGCAAGGAGACCAGCGTCAACTGCCAGGAGTACTGGCTGCACATGATGGAGAGCACCAATACCCCGACCATGATGGAGTCCACCAGCGTCAGCACCCCTTCGCCAGCGGTCATCTCCACCGCCTGAATGTCGTTGGTGGCATGGGCCATCAGATCGCCGGTACGGTGACGCTGATAAAAATCAGGGCTCATCCGGGTGAAATGGCTGAACAGACGATTGCGCAGGACATAGGCCAGCCGGTAAGAGGCGCCAAACAACATCACCCGCCATACGTAGCGCAGCAGATAGATGAGCACGCCGAGCCCGAACAGCCCCGCCAAATAGCGCATCAGGGTGCCATTGTCGAGACCGCCCTTGGCGATGCCATCCACCACCCAGCCCACCACTTTGGGCGGAATAACGGTCAACAGGGCCACCATCAGCAGCAGGGCGATGGCGGCCAGATAGCGGGGCCACTGCTCCTTGAAAAACCAGCTCAATCGTAGAAATACGCTCACACCACCAACCTTTAGCGCTGTCTGCCCGTGACCGCTCCCTGGAGCAGGTATCTGACAGATCACACAGAACAATAGAAGAATGAAAACAATCGCCTCCGGCTGGAGGCGATTCGAACGAAAGCTCATCATATCCCGAACAGGAATGGTTGAGAATAATTACTATTTAATTCACTGTGACATGCGATCATCCCCTAACGAATAGGGATTATACGAATTTTCATGCTGCTCACCGGTCAACAAGAAGTGTGACACCTCTTCCCGGGTCTGGCTGAACACCTGTTGCAACTGCTCCAGATCCGTCTCGCTCAGCACCTCGTTTTGCCGCAGGCGCCACTCCAGCTCGCCAGCCACCAGCTGCAGGCGGGCCGCCGAGATATTGGCCGATACCCCCTTGAGGGTGTGCAGCAGCTTGCTGGCCACCTCGGGTTGCTGGCGGCGCAGGGCGGAGCGGATCTCCCACAGATCGTCCTTGTGCTCCGACATGAACAGCTTGAACAGGATCTGCAGCGCTTCCTTGTCCTGCTCCAGCCGCTTGAGAGCATCCTGCAGATCGAGGATCCCCATCATATCCGGCGGTTTCACCTCCATGATCCCCGCCTGCTCAACCCCTTGCGGCTTCACCCAATGCAGCAGGTTGTTGTAGAGATCCAGCTTGCTCACCGGCTTGGTCACATAGCCATTCATCCCCACTCCCAGACAGCGATCCTTGTCACCGGGCATGGCGCTGGCGGTGAGGGCAATGATGGGCACATCGTGCTTGTCGACCATCTTGCGGATCTGGCGGGTAGCATCGAGCCCGTCCAGCACCGGCATCTGCAAATCCATCAGGATCACGTCAAAAGGCTGCTCGGCGACCCGCTCCACCGCCTCCCGACCATTACTGACCACGCACACCACCGCATCGACCCGCCGCAGATACTCGATGATCAGCTGCTGATTGACCCGGTTGTCTTCCGCCAGCAGCACTCGGGTACCCTGCAGCAGGGATTTGAAGTGTTGCTGATCCCCCTGCGCCTCGGCCTTGCGCAGGTTGAGTTCATAGGAGCTGCCGTTGAGCAACTCATCCACCTTGGCCAGCAGCGCGTTCTCGGTCATCGGCTTGGGCAGAAAATGGGTCAGCCCCATGCTGTCCATCCGGGCGTGCAACCCCTCTCTGGCCCAGGCGCTGATCATCAGGATGGGGATCCGCCGCCACTGGCTGTGCTGATACATCTCCAGCGCGAGATCGAGCCCATCCTCCTGACCCATGCGCCAGTCGAGGATCGCCAGCCGCAAATTTGGCCCCTCTTCACGGAGCTGCTGGCGGGCACGCGACAGGGAGTTGACCGGCAGCACCCGCACGCCCGCGCGAGTCAGAATGTCCCGGGCCAGATCCAGCACCAGCTCGTTGTCATCCATCACCATCACCAGCGGCTGGTTTTCGAAGAAGACCTTCCGTCCTGCCACGCCGTAGACCGCCTGCGCCATCGGGATATCGAACTGGAACAGGGAGCCCACACCGGGCTTGCTCTGGACAATGATCCTCCCCCCCATCAGTTCCACCAGCCGCTGGGAGATATTGAGACCCAGACCCGAGCCGCCATATTTGCGGGTATTACCCGCCTCCAGTTGGGTAAAGGCCTGAAACAGCTGGCTCTGCTTCTCTTCGGCAATGCCGATGCCGGTATCGCGCACGCTGAAGCGGATCCGCATTGGATGGGGATTGGCCAGCTCGATGGAAACTTCGACTTCACCGCGCTCGGTAAACTTGATGGCGTTGTTCACCAGATTGACCAGCACCTGCCCCAGTCGCAGGGGATCCCCGCGCAAGAAGACCGGCACCTCAGGTGACTTGCGAATAATCACCTCCACATGTTTGCGCTCCGCCAGATCGGCAAACATCCCCGCCAGCGAATCGAGCTGCTCGCTGAGATCGAAGTCGATCTCCTCCAGCGTCAGCTTGCCGGACTCCACCTTGGTCAAATCGAGGATGTCGTTGATCAGCAGCAGCAAGGTATCGGATGAGGATTTGATCTTGCCCAGATAGTCCCGTTGTTGCTGATCCAGCTCGGTCTGCAGTGCCAGCGAGCTGAAGCCGATGATGGCGTTCATGGGGGTGCGGATCTCGTGGCTCATGTTGGCCAGAAAATCGCTCTTGGCCTGGGCCAGCAAGCCGGTCTGGCGCGACAATTCGCTCAGCTTCTGATTGCGGCGCCACAGGGTGAAGGCCACCAACGCGAAGCAGATCAAGGCCCCGCACAGCGCCATCAAATAGAAGCGGTTCATCAGCGAGGAGGCGCGCTCCAGCTTGTCGATTTTCCAGCGCACCAGGCTCTCGATCACATGCATATCGATCAGCTGGTAACGCAAAGCGTGATAGGCGACCACCTGTTGGCTCATGTCCTTGCTCAGGCGGATCAGGGTAGCAATTTCCGGCAGGTGGCCGTAACGGGATACCATCTGCTGCTGCAACTGGGCCAGCGTAGTCTGCTCACGTTTGTCCCAACTGCGCTGCAGATAGTTGCTCAGCTGCGCCAGCTCCTCTACATCGCGGTGCAGCGCACTGTCTGACGGGCTGATCTCGCGCACCTTTTTAATCTGGGCCTGCAGGGGCGCATTGATATATTCGATGGCCATCTCCATGGCATGGAGGCTGGCAAGCGCCATCAGATAGGTATCCATATCCTCAAGCAGCGCCTGAGACAACTCGTCTTGCGCCAGCTCGGGATCGCTGCGTACCTTGCGCACAAAACCGTCAAGGGTGATGGATAACTGGTTCAGACGCTGCTGGACATTGCTGTCATTGGCCTGCTCCCGCCCGAGCAGATAGACGGTATCGGCGTTGATCCGGTTCAGCAGCACCTCGGCCGCTTCGTTCAGGTCGTGGGCCTGTTGCTGCTGACCGAGCGACTGCCAGCAGTAGCCCGAAAAGGCGAGCAGCAGGGCAACGATCAGCCCCGGCACAGCACGGTTTTTCCGTGATCCTTTTTTCATCCCGTCTCGACTCTCATCTTGTGGTCGCTGAATTATCCGGTTGGGCAATCAACCTTGGGGGGAATTATCCACTCCCGCCGGTCACTGTGTTACCGTTATTGCTCTGATATTTCGCTGTTGTTTCGCTATTGCGTCATTCTGGCCCCTCATCATATCTCCGGCCAGCGCAGATCGAGAAGGAACCAATTATGTCATTTGTCACTACTTATTGTAGCCACTGCTTTACCAGGAACCGTCTGCCCATTACCCATATCGATACATCCGCCAAGTGCGGGCACTGCAAGGCCCCCCTGTTTAGCCAGACCCCTTGCCTCGGGAAGGCGGATAACTTCGATACCCTGATCAACTCCGATATCCCGGTCGTGGTCGATTTCTGGGCCAGCTGGTGCGGCCCCTGCCAGCAGTTTGCCCCGGTATTTCATGATGTTGCCCATGAGCTCAAACCAAGAATGCGCTTTGTCAAAGTCGATACCGAGCAGCAGAGCGCCATTGCCGCCCGTTACGCCATTCGCAGCATCCCCACCTTGATGGTCTTCAAACAGGGCAAACTGGTGAACCAGATAAATGGCTCCTTGCCCAAGAGCATGTTCAAGCAGTGGCTGGAGCAGTTCATGGATGTTTGATTTATATTTCTGACATGTTTTATTTATGTGTTAATTTCCTCATTTTTATCAATGCTTGTGTGAGTCGAGGCTGATTTTCAACATGTGAGCCTGTTTCAAACAAGTGAATGGATGTAATCTCGGCAACACAAAAACAACCATAAATTAACCGAGAGAACATTATGCACACATCGGCTGTACCCTCTGCTCCATCTCGCTGGCTGGACATCAAATCAGGGATTGTCATCCTGGATGTCCTGCTACTTTGTGCCATGCTCGCCTGGCTCCCGTTTGACCCCATGGTCAACAAGGGGCTGGGCATTCTGGTCTTTATCGCCATTCTCTGGCTGACCGAAGCTCTGCACGTCACCATCACCGCCCTGCTGGTGCCCCTGCTGGCCACCGTGCTCGGGGTGTTTGACATGAGCAAATCCCTCACCGACTTCGCCAACCCGATCCTGTTCCTCTTTTTTGGCGGTTTCGCCCTCGCGGCCGCCCTCTCCAAGCAGGGACTGGATACCCTGATGGCAGGCAAGGTGATGCACCTGGCCAATGGCCATCTGGGTTGGGGCATCATCCTGCTCTTTACCATCACAGCCGCCATGTCGATGTGGATTAGCAACACCGCCACTACCGCCATGATGCTGCCACTGGCGATCGGTATGCTGGCTCGCCTCGATAGCAAAAAAGATCGCACTACCTTCGTGTTCGTACTGCTGGGGATCGCCTATAGCGCCAGCATCGGCGGCATCGGTACCCTGGTGGGCAGCCCACCCAACGCCATCGCTGCCGCCCAGATGGGGATCGGCTTCACCGACTGGATGAAGTTCGGTATTCCGGTGGTGCTGATCCTGATGCCCTGCGGCATTGCCCTGCTCTATCTGGTGACCCGGCCACAGCTCAACCATCGCGTCGAGATCCAGGATGTCACCATCAACTGGACCCGCGAACGTAAAGTGACGCTGGCAATCTTCCTGACCACCGTTGTGCTGTGGATCGGCTCACAGCCTATCTCCAACGCCTTTGGCGGCATCCCGCAACTCGACACTCTGATTGCCATGGGCGCCATTGTGGCCATCGTGGTCAGCCGCGTTGCCAGTTGGGATGATGTCAACCAGAACACCGACTGGGGCGTGTTGATGCTGTTTGGCGGCGGTCTGACCCTGAGTGCCATTCTCAAAGCCACCGGTACCAGCGCCTTCCTGGCCAGCCATCTGTCGGCCGTGCTCTCCCACGCCAATATCTTCGTGATCCTGTTGATGCTGGCAGCGTTCGTGGTGTTTTTGACCGAGCTGGTCTCCAACACCGCCACCGCCGCCCTGCTGATCCCGCTGTTCGCCGGTGTGGCAGAGGCGCTGGGTGTCTCCCCCATCGTGATGGCGGTGTTGATCGCTATCGGTGCCTCCTGCGCCTTTATGCTGCCGGTCGCCACCCCACCCAATGCCATCGTCTTTGCCAGCGGCCATATCCGCCAGAAGGAGATGATGAAAGCCGGTATGGCCCTCAACGTGGTCTTCACCGTGTTGCTCGCCCTGCTGGCCTACTTCGTTGGCGATATCCTCTGATCCATCTCCCCCCGATAAATAAAAACCCCCGCATTTTTGCGGGGGTTTTTTCATTTCTGCATCTGATTAGCCGATGTTGCAGGGCTTCAGCGCCCAGATCCGATCCACATAGTCCTGAATGGAGCGGTCGGAGTTGAACTTGCCCATGGTGGCCGAGTTGATGATGGCCTTCTTCGCCCACAGCGCCGGATCCCGATACCAGGTATCAATCAGCTTGTGTGCATCCGAGTAGGACTGGAAGTCCGCCAAAGTCAGGTAAGGGTCTCCCCCTTCCAGCAAGGAGCGCTTGATAGAGGCCAGCTCACCCGGACGACCCGGAGTGAAGTAGTCGGTATCAAACCAGTCCAGCACGGCTTTGAGCTCGGAGTTGGCATAGTAGAAGTCGTACGGGTTGTAACCGCGCGCCTTCAGCGACTTCACTTCGTCCACGTTCAGACCGAAGATGGCACAGTTTTCGGCACCCGCCTCTTCAGCGATCTCGATATTGGCGCCATCCAGCGTCCCGATGGTGATCGCACCGTTGAGCGCCATCTTCATGTTGCCGGTACCTGATGCTTCGTAACCTGCAGTGGAGATCTGCTCGGATACATCGGCCGCCGGGATCAGCTTCTCAGCCAGGCTCACGCGGTAGTTCGGCATGAACACCACTTTCAGCTTGCCCTGGATACGGGCGTCGTTATTGACCCGATCCGCCAGCTTGTTGATGGCGTAGATGATGTCTTTAGCCAGCTTGTAACCGGGCGCCGCTTTGGAGCCGAAGATGAACACGCGCGGATGCATGTCATAGTCCGGGTTGGCCAGCAGACGACGATAGAGCGCCATGATGTGAATGAGGTTCAGCTGCTGACGCTTGTACTCGTGTAGACGCTTGATCTGAACGTCAAAGATCGCCTCGGCACTGACATCGATACCGGTTTCGTCCTTGATGACCTTGACCAGCTTCTCTTTGTTGTGACGCTTGATGGTCATGAACTGCTGCTGGAACGCCTTGTCGTCGGCAAATTTCACCACGCCACGCAGTTTGTCCAGTTGCAACGGCCACTCCTTGCCCACCACTTCGTTGTAGAGGCCAGCCAACTCGGGGTTGCAGGCCAGCAGCCAGCGACGCGGAGTCACCCCGTTGGTCACGTTGCACATTTTTTCCGGCCACAGCTCGGCATACTCGGGGAAGAGATCTTCCTTCACCAGCTTGGAGTGGATTTCCGCCACACCGTTCACTTTGGACGAACCGATCACGCACAGATTACCCATGCGAACCTTGCGTACATCTCCCTCTTCGATGATGGAGAGCTTGGCCTTGATGGCATCGTTGCCCGGCCACTTGGGCTCGACCAGCTCGCTCAGGAAGCGGGCGTTGATCTCGTAAATCACTTCCAGATGGCGAGGCAGCACTTTCTCGAACAGACTGACCGACCACTTCTCCAGCGCTTCCGGCAGCAGGGTGTGGTTGGTGTAGGAGAAGACGTGATAGCAGATGGCCCAGGCGGCATCCCAGTTCAGATCTTCCTCGTCCACCAACACCCGCATCAATTCGGGGATGGCGACAGTCGGGTGAGTATCGTTGAGCTGAATGGCAATTTGCGCGGCAAAGTTGCTGAAATCGGCACCATGGACCCGCTTGTAGCGGCGCATGATGTCCTTGATGGAGCAAGCACAGAAGAAGTACTGCTGGATCAGCCGCAGCTCTTTACCTGCATCGGTCTCATCGTTCGGATAGAGCACCTTGGAGATGGTCTCGGCCTGGGCTTTTTCAGCCTGGGAGTCGATGTAACCACCGGCGTTGAACACGTCCCAATCGAAAAACTCGGAGGCACGGGATTCCCACAGACGCAGGATGTTGACGGTGTGGCCACCAAAACCGACCACCGGAATATCCCAAGGCACCCCTTTGATCTTGCGACCGGCGTGCCATACCTTCTTCAGGCCACCATTGTCACCAAACACAGTCTCGACGTAGCCGTAGAGCGGCACTTCTTGCACCGACTCGGGACGGCAGATCTCCCAGGGGTTGCCATATTCACGCCAGGAGTCCGGGCGCTCGATCTGGCGGCCATCCTGGATCTCCTGACGGAACAGACCATGTTCGTAGTGGATACCGTAACCAACCGCCGGATAGTTCAGGGTGGCTAGCGAGTCGATAAAGCAGGCAGCCAGACGACCCAGGCCGCCGTTGCCGAGTGCCATGTCGGGCTCTTGTTCGCACAGGTCGGTCAGTTCCAGACCGAGTTCGCCAAGCGCCTCTTCGCAAGTCTTGTAGAGGGAGAGGTTGTGCAGGTTGTTGGAGGTCAATCGTCCCATCAGGAATTCAGCAGAGAGATAGTGAATCGCACGAGTATCTTTCTTGAAATGAGTCTGCTGAGTGCGGGTCAGGCGCTCGTACACCTGTTCATTGACGGCCGCCGCAGTGGCTTTCCACCACGCTTCGGGAGAGGCTTTCTGTTCGCTTGTTCCCAAGGTAGAACGCAGGTGACGCACGATACTCGCCTTGAGCTGATCTTTATCCAGTTGGAGATCCTGGTCTGTCTTCTTCTTGGTAGCCATAAACCATATTCCTTCGTTACAAATAAAATTGTTATCCCGCTTGCGGGACCGGCGCTGTTGTTATCTCAAAATATGTACCGGCGTGAGAATACTAACTAAAGCGGCAGAATTAAAAGTTAACACAAGTCACACTTTAACCGATAAAAACAGCCTTGAAAGCTTGAAAACCCTTTCCTTTAACTGATTACAGAAAAACAAATATCCCCTTTATTATCAACACCTTAACAGACAAATGAAAATATTATGATATGAATAGGTTTTCAGAGATTGCCAAGCCTTGAAAATCCCTGAAAATAGGCAACAAGACGGCGCATTGAAACCGGTTTCAATGCGCCTGAAAAATTACAGTATAAATATGAAGCAATCATTGCACCCTCAGCGATGTGCCTTGAACTGATTGCTCAATGGATCGTAATGGTACCCAATCTGATCCAGACGCCCTGCCAACTGCTCTTCACTCATATCGTAATAGGCCAGCAACTCCTCCAGCCCGTCACACTCAAGCCTTAGCTTCTCATTGATGATGCCCAACAAGATGTTGGCATCCAGACGCTGCAAGGTACTGATATCCATGGCGGCACCTCCTTTAAATGACCTGTATAACCATGGGCGGTTACACAAGGTTTGTCCATAGTACGAAAAACACCCAGCCAGTTTTATATTAAATAACGTTTAAAAACATGATGTTATTAATGGCTCATGCCAACACCATCACATTTTTCAGCAAAAACACCTTGTCACTGCCTCAGGATAGAACTACTGTATGCGCATACAGCTTGGATATTCATACAGGAAACCGTATATGAACCAGCCCCTGCACTCACTGCCCTTTGCGATGAATCGTGCCATGAGCAACCCCTGGCCAACCAGAACCGCCTGCAAGGCAGAGTCGGCTCATTATGGTGTGACTATCCAGGCTGAGGATCAGTTTCTCAGCGAGCTGAGCAAGTTAGGTGACTCTCATACCGGCTGGATCTTGTTGATCGCCCCGCCGGGACGCCCCACAGCAAGCCACCTGGAAGAGCGAGGCATCGATCCCAACAGAGTGCTGGTAGTGCACAGCCCCAAAATCAAGAACTGGCAGCAAACCCTGGAACGCAGCCTGGGCAATGGTCACTGCGCCGCTGTGTTTACCTGGCTACCCGAGCAGATCGAGCTGGATCACGTCAAGCTGCAGCGTCTGGGGCAACAATCCGGTGTACTGACCCGCTTCTTTGGCGCGAAACGCGCTAACCCCAGCACGCCGCTGCAGGCCTATGCAGAGCAGGATATCTATCTCAATCACTAAGTTAAAATTTGGCCCATTGTTGGACATGGCTGCAACGACAAAGCCATTGCCATCATTACTCAGTAAAATCCCTGAAAAAACAAACAACATGAAAAAGCGCCTGCATTGCTGCAGGCGCTTTTTCATTGGCGACCAGCGGGCCATTGGGCCAACTTACGCGTTCGCGCAAGCTTACTCTTCGGGACAGGGCGCCATCGTCACCCGGCGGCGACCTACCACCACCGGACGCACCAGCAGCTGTGCCAGCAAGACACCCAGCAGAGTCAGACCGCCCCCGATCAGGTGATAGCTGGTCAGCCGCTCGCCCAGCAGGGTGATGGCAAGGCCAGCCGTCATCACCGGCAACAGGTTCATAAAGATGGCGGTACGGTTGGCGCCGAGCAGGGTGATCCCCTGCATCCAGAGCCAGGGACAGAGTGCCGACGCGGGGATCCCCGCATAAAAGATCAGCCAGAGCGCCCGCCCCTCGGGCAGCTGACCATCCACCAGCAGAAAAAAGGGGGTCAGGATCACCACGCTGCAGAGCACCTGACCGTAGAGCAGCGACCAGTTGTCGAGCCCCAGATCCCACTTCTTGAGCAGCACGCTGTAGAGGGCATAAGTGCCCGCCGAGAGCAGCATGTAGACCGAGCCGATATGAATACCCTGGGTAAACAGCCGGGTCGGATCCCCCTGCCCCAGCAAGATAGACAAGCCAAAGATGGAGAGCAGCGCCCCCAGCACGGCACCCCAGGTGGGCCGCTCGCGCAGCAGCCAGATGCTGAGCAACACCGTCAACAGTGGCGTCAGCCCCATCATCAACCCCATCTCGGTGGCCCCCATGGTTTGCGCCGCGTAGTAACCAAAAGTCTGGTTGAGCACCATGCCCAGCAGCGCCAGCATGGCGATCTGCCAAAGACCAGCACGAAGACGAGCGCGTACACGCCATACCCGACGGACCAGAAACGGGCTTAATACCAACGCTGCCACCACCCAACGTGACCAGGCCAAGGCCGCGGGGGACAACACGCCGACCGCCAGTTTGCTGACGATGCCATTGCCAGCCCAGATGGCAATGCAGGAGAAGGGAAACAGAAAGGCAAGGGGCATGAGACGATCCAGACCGAAGAGACAACAGCGAGCCAGTATAGGGGGCGACGGGAGATAAACAAAGGTGCGGAGCTGGCCGTGCATCGCGCGAAAGCCCGTGGCCAGAAACAAATATGCCCGCAAAAGTGCGGGCATATCAGTGCAGAAACACGTTCAGAAGCGCATCACGCGGCATCCATGTGCAGTCTGGAGATCAGCTCGTTGACCTCGGTGACTGTCTGGCGGTGGGGAATATCCGCCGGATTCGGCATCAGCAACAAACCGGATTGGAAATCAAACCGCCCCCGACCATGGATGTAAATCCGACCTTTAAAGAAGGTTTTGACATGCTTTGCCACCATCAGTGGCAGGTACTTCTTGAACACTCTCATCGTTTGCAACCTCTTGCAGTTGTATCCGTATGACAGCAGCTTCTGCGAATTAATTCCGTAAAATATTTATAAAAATCCGGAAAACTCGCCCATCTCTTCCCAAAAAATTCAATCTATAACTTTTTATTAACTTTTAGCCTATTGTATGCGGCCCTTCGAGCCAGAGCAAGGCTCCTTTGCCATGGTGCCACTCGATACAGGCGATGCCTGAGGTGGCGAACATGGGTGCTCCTGCGGCCGGGCAGAGGCTTTGCACCAGATAACCCACCAGCGGCAGATGGCTGACCATCAGGATCTGGTCATGTTGCTCAGCCAGAGTGGTGAGGTAGCTGGCCACGAAAGCGGGATCACCATAAGGGGTAATGTCGCCACTCTCTTCAACGGCTGCTGCGTCAGGTAATTCACTGCATATGGCTTGCCAGGTCTGGCGTGCCCGCAGATAGTTGCTGTGGATCACCCGATCCAGCGGGCCAATCAGCTGAGGCGCCAGCCAGCGGGCCATCTGGATAGACTCTTCAATACCCTGCTCGGTCAATGGACGCTGTTCATCTGTTTTCGCATTCATGCCAGCCTGGCCATGACGCATGATATAGATCTTCATTACAACCTCGCCCAACGGGCCTGTTTTGATAGCCGGGGGATCTTACCCCGCTACGGGTGTGGAAACAATTGCGCTACCTCTCAGAAAAGGGTTTGCCTGACGGGATAGCGGGGTCGATAATCATGTTTAAATTCAAATAAATCCAACGTGAGTCACACGCCAATGAGCCCATATGCCAGTCCCAATGACCATCGGCAATACCATTTTCTGGAGCTGGCCAACCGGCTCAGGGTCTTGTTGATTTGTGATCCCGAAACCGACAAATCCGCCGCTTCTCTGGCGGTCAATACCGGCCATTTTGACGATCCTGCCGACCGCCAGGGGATGGCCCATTTTCTGGAACACATGCTGTTTCTCGGCACCGCCACTTACCCCAAGCCAGGTGAATACCAGCAATTTATGAGCCGTCATGGCGGCAGCAACAATGCCTGGACCGGTACGGAATTCACCAACTTCTTCTTCGAGATCGACAACGGCTTCTTCGAAGCGGGGCTGGATCGCTTCGCCCAGTTCTTTATCTGCCCCACGTTTGATCCGGAGTGGGTGGACAAGGAGCGCAACGCAGTCGACTCCGAGTATCGTCTCAAGCTGCAGGACGACATGCGCCGCAGCTATCAGGTGCATAAAGAGACGGTCAATCCGGCGCACCCCTTCTCAAAATTCTCGGTGGGCAACCTCGATACCCTGGCCGATCTGCCGGGACGGGATCTGCGCTCCGACCTTATCCGGTTTTACGAAAGCCACTACAGCGCGGATCGCATGGCGCTGGTGATGATCTCGCCGGAATCCATCGATACCCAGTTGCAGTGGTGCTGTCGCTATTTTGCTCCCATTTTGAATCGCAATTTGGGAACCCCGACTCTCACCATGCCGCTCTACCGGCTCGATGATCTCGGCGTGCGCATCCACATCAATCCGGTCAAGGAGACCCGCAAGCTGTCGCTGAGCTTCCCCTTGCCCAATGTGGACGAGTTTTACGACAAAAAGCCCCTCACCTTCCTGAGCCATCTGATTGGCTACGAGGGGGATGGCAGCCTGCTCTCCCTGCTCAAGGCGAAAGGCTGGGTCAACCAGCTCTCGGCGGGCGGTGGCATCAGCGGCGCCAACTTCAAGGATTTTGGCGTCAACTTCGGCCTCACTCCTCTGGGCCTTGAACATGTGGATGACATCCTCGCCGCCCTGTTTGGCTATCTGAAACTGATTGGCCGCGAAGGGCTGCAGAGCTGGCGCTATGACGAAAAACGGACCGTGCTCGAATCAGCGTTCCGCTTTCAGGAGCGCGGCCGCCCCCTCGATACGGTGTCGGGGCTGGTGCTCAACCTCTTTAGCTACAAGCCTGAGGATCTGCTCTACGGCGACTACATGATGCGCGAATACGACGAGGGGCTGATCCGCCGCTTCCTCGCCAAGCTCACCCCGCACAACCTGCGCATCACCATCACCGCGCCGGAAGTGGCGACCGATCGGCTGGCCCGCTGGTATCAGACCCCCTACAGCGTGGCGACCATCACCGAGGCCGAGAAAATTCGCTGGCAGCAGAGCGAACCGGATCCGGTGCTGGCGCTGCCCAAGCCCAACCCTTTTATCAGCAACCGGCTCGATCCGCGCACGCCCGAGCTTGCTGCCGACATGCCTGCATGCCTTATCGATCGCCCGGGTTTTCGCCTCTGGCACCTCCATGAGCACCTGTTCAGCGTGCCCAAGGGCAATCTCTATATCTCCATCGACAGCGAACATGCGGTAAAAAATCCGCGCAATATCGCCATGGCGCGCCTCGCCGTGGAGCTCTTGGCCGATCACCTCAACGCCCTCACCTATCCGGCGGAGCTGGCGGGACTGGGCTACCAGATCTATGCCCATCAGGGGGGCTTTACCATCAACCTGAGCGGCTTTGCCGACAAGCAGCCGCTCTTGCTCGACATGATCCTCGGCAACCGCACCCTGGGATATCCGGATCCGGGCCGCTTTAGCGAAATCAAGGAGCAGCTCATTCGCAACTGGGACAACCAGTCCAAGGCGCGGCCCATCTCCCAGCTATTTAACCAGCTCACCAGCCTGTTGCAGCCGAACAACCCGCCGTTCGAACAGCTGCTGCGCCACCTGCGCACGGTGGAGCTCTCAGAGATGCCCGCCTTCGTCGCCAAGCTGTTTGGCGAGGTGCATGTCGAGGCGCTGGTGCATGGCGACTGGACTGCCGCCGAAGCGCTGGAGCTGGCAGCCCTGATGGAGCGACACCTGAGCGATATCCATGGCACCAGCAGCAAGCCGAGCGGCGAAACCCGCCGCCCGCTCATCTCCATTCAGGACAGGGGCACCCTTATTCGCGAGCAGGGTTGCGATCACGAAGACTCGGCACTGCTGGTCTACTACCAGTCCCGCACCACCCGGGCGCGGGATCTCGCCTGCTTTACCCTGGCGAACCACATCATGTCCTCCACCTTCTTCCACGAGCTGCGCACCCGCCAGCAACTGGGTTATGTGGTGGGTGCCGGCAACCTGCCCCTCAATCGCCACCCGGGCCTGATCTTCTATATCCAGTCACCGGTGGCGGGGCCGCAGATCCTGCTCGATGCGGTGGAGGAGTTTATCGATCTCTTCCCGCTCGCCATGCTTGAATTTACCGAGCAGCAGTGGCAGGAGAGCAAGGCCGGGCTGCAAGCCCAGCTGAGCGAGCGGGATGCCAACCTGCGCAGTCGCGGCCAGCGGTTGTGGGTCAGCATCGGCAACAAGGATCTGGGGTTTGATCAACGGGAACGGGTCTGCGACGAGGTGGGCAAGCTTAGTCGCGCCGATCTGGTGCGCTTTATCACCCAACTGCGCTCGCGCACCTCCGATCGGCTGATCCTCTGCAGCTACGGTTTGGGGCACGAACATGACGAGCGGATCACCGGCCAGTTTATCGATGATCCACGGGCATTTCGGCTCAATGCCGCCACCTTCGAGGCCTGATCAGGCCTCGCTATTCCCCGTTTTTCCCTACCACGGTAAATCGCAGGCAATAAAAAGCCGACCCATCAGGGTCGGCTGGAAAAACCATAACAATTGCGACCAAAGCCGCCAAAAGTGAACATGAGCGTGAAAATCAGACACTGAGTTGCTGATCAGCAAGCGGGACGGACCCGATACTCGCTTTGCAATGCCAACAGTGATTGAGAAACAGCCTCATATTAGGCACTCCCCCCGACAGTCACGTTGATCTATGTCAAAGGAGGTAGCGAAGAGCGCACGGCCCGACGATTTGTCGGCGCAGATCACCCTTTAGCCGCCCGTTAGCCACGGCGAACCAGTCGGTACGCAACCTCATCGAAGTAGGAGAGCTGACCCGACAACACCCGCGGGTGATCCACCTCGGCGGCGCGCCCCAGCACCTCGATACGAAAGTCCCGTTCAAACAGGGCTCGCACCTCCATCTCCCCCACCGAGAAGGGGGGCTGAGTCTGCTGCTCCGGCTGATATTCGAGGGTCACCAGCAGGATCTGGCCACCGGTCTCGACCAGCGAACTGATCAGGGCCGCATACTGGCGGCGCATCGCCGTCGGCAGGGCGATCAGCGCCGCACGGTCATAGACCAGCCGGTAACGGCGACCCAAGCTGGGGGCGGCGAAAAAATCCCCCTGAAAAATGCGCAGGCTATCCACTTGATGGCACTGATAAGGGCCCACTTCACTGACGGTTGCAGCGAGCTGGTTTTCACTGAAGAACTGGCTGACAGCAAGGCTCGATAGCTCGAAACCATCGACCGGATGACCCTGACCACTGAGCCAGAGCATGTCGCGGGACTTGCCGCACAGGGGAACCAGCACCGGCTCGTCCGCTTGCTGGGCCGACCACCAGGATTGCAGCCAGTGGTTGAAGTCCGTCTGATGAAAGCCAATCCGGTTCTCTTCCCAACGCTGATGCCAAAACGCAGCTTCCATCGTTATTACCCTTCTGTACTAAAGATGCATCAATATCACAACTTAACCGGCACCGCGCAACCCTCTGCCCTCCCCTTTTTGCCGCGCAGCCCCTGCCTGTTATCGGGCGAATGACGGGACGTCCCCTTGCAGCGCACCTCGCTGCCGCAATGGGCTATCGGGTGCGTTGATGACGAACAGAAGCACACCAATCCATGCAAAAACGTCATGGGTGTATGGCGATGAATGAATAAAAGGAATGGCGTTGACAGGCCAAACCGTGCCTGCCAACGCCAACAAGGTCACGACAGCGTGGCGCGAGCGGCCGCCAGCTGACGGTCGATATAAGCAAAATCGGGACGTTCGGCGGGGAGCTCCGAGAGACAGGCCGCTTTGAGCTGATGCAACCCATCGAGCGATGAGTCTTGCGTATCGCAATGGGCCAACAGCTCTTCCAGCAGGCAGCCAAAGGCGCGCACTTCCAGTCGCTCAAGGCCCACGGCCCGCTCGCGGTCGCTGCGGTCATATAAGGACGCCGCACCAAAATCCCCCAGCAGGGCGCGAGCCGGTGCGTCAGAGCCACGGGCAAACAGGATATTGTGACCGTAGAGATCCCCGTGCATGATGCCCGTGCGGTGCAGGTGGCCCGCCACCGAGGCGATGCCATGGGCCATCGCCAGCGCATCCGGTACACAGAGACGCAGCCCCTCGGGATAGACATCCCGGGTGCAGGAGTCCAGGCTCGGCGGCCCGGCCAGATTGGCAAAGGCCGGGTCGATCAGCTCCATCACCAGCGCCGCAATGCCGGAGGGGTGATCCGCCACCTTGCCCATCACCTTGATAAGGTTGGGATGAGTGCCCGCCGCCAGCGATGCCGCCATCTCGCAGCGGGGCAAGCCATCGCTGGTTACCGCCCCCTTGAACAGCTTGACCGCCACCTGACTGCCATCAGCTCTGTCGCCCGTCTGACTCACCTCATCGGCGCTTTTATCAGCCATGTCATCAAAAATAGTGGCGCGATGGATAACACCGGATGCCCCCTGCCCCAGCAGCTCGCCCAGCGCCAGCATCTCCCAGGCAATGGGCGCGACATGGGCATCATCGATGGCCCGCACCTCCTCCCCTTCACTAAAGGGGTTGCCGGAGTAGGCAAGCCATGAAAGGCGCGGCAGCGACAGCAGCCACTCGGGGAAACGTTCGATGCGGTTGGCGGCGATGCGCAGCAGCTCCAGATTGCGACAGTTGGCAAGGCTCGCGGGCAGCGCGCGCAGGCGGTTGCCCGCCAGCATCAGCTTTTGCAGGGCGTCGCACTGGCCCAATTCATCGGGCAACTGCTGCACCGCGTTGTCGGTCAGGATCAACCAGCGCAACCTCGCTGGCAGCGACTTGGCCGAGACGGTGGCAATCCGGTTGGCCTTAAAGCCCACCATAGTAAGCGCCGGGCAGCGCCCCAGCACCTCGGGCAGCTCGGTAAAGCGGTTCTCGGAGCAGAAGATGATGCGCAGTTTGCCAAACCCGGCCAGCTCGTCAGGGAGCGTGCTTAACTGGTTACCGGTGAGATCCAGCACCTCCAGCGTCTCTTTCAGGCTCAGGATCTCGGGTGGGAAAACCGCCAGGTTTTCACAAAGCTTCAGATGGCGGGCACCGCACAGTTCACCTGCGCGCAACTGTTCCAGAGTATGCATAACCGTTTCTCAATCCTGATGATCTGCCTGATGACGTAGCCAGCCATCAGCGCGCGCCGGACCAGCGTCCAGCGGTTTTAAAGGGGGGCATTATAAAGAATTCGGGGCAGAGATCGTTCCTTTTGTTGCCTTGGTGACGGGTCATGGCGCTCAGCACCGCCACCCCATCGAATTGACGAAACACGTAGGGTGCAATAAGCGCAGCGCATTGCGCCGTTTGCTGAGCGGAGTTTGTGCGGGGTATAAGGCTCAAAAATAGCGGTGCAATTTTATTGCACATTATGGCTACGGCATTGAATAACATGAATCTACTTTGGCCCATTGTTAGAAATATTACTATCCAAAAAATGAGATTCTTGGAGCAGTATATTCAGTAGTCTTAGACAAGACTACGCTTGCAAACAAACAAGATATAGCTAAAACAACACTTAATATTGTAACTCTCTGCCAACCTTGAGTTAATCCGTGTTTTTCTAGTTCAAAGAACATCGCTACCGGTACAGCCCCAGCTAATGCTCGATATATACCATGAATAGCAAAACCGAGATTGTATGTTAAACCGTGTAATTTTTTAAAAACATTTGATAAACTCTGATTTGTTTTTAGCACCTGAACATTTACAAACCAAATCACAAGGTGTATGCATAGGAGATATAAGAAATAATTAAAAACAACATCCCCAGGATCCAAGCTCGCAAGTGCTTTTATTGCAGAAAAACCAGGTTGATTTCTCGCTAAAATCACTGGCACTGAACCTAATAAGAATGAATATAAAACCTCAGCTTTCAATGAACCTCTCATAATCTCACCATATTTCTTTCAGCCCTTTAAGATGTCAGTAACCAACTCCTAGAAATGTCGCAAACAACCTTCAAAATCAGAGAAAACGAACGGCACCCCCCTATAGCTAATTAACCTCAAACATTTTGTTATTTTATTTTTTGACCAAAGTCATATAAATACTTGGCAAAGTCTTCTCTTCTCTCCTCCAATGACAACCCCATAAAGTTAAGGAATTCAAATATTTCATGCTCTGACCCTAACTTTGAGGCTAAAACTTGATATAAATAAAACACAGAAATACCTCGACTTACTGCATCACTATCTTTGTAAGATGCACCAATATCTTCAGCCCTCTGTAAAATATATTCACTATATCTATTAATATACTCATCTAATTCTGAAAAACTATCAATTTTAAAGTAATTAAGATACTTAATATGTCGAGATGAGTGTTCTTTGTTCAATTCTTTTAAATCAACATTTAATGTTTTCGCAATTTTATTATCTAGATCATTTATAGCTGTATTAGTATTGAAGTAGTTGAGAACTGTAACACTGTCGATATCTACACTCTGAGGCGAGTTGACAATAACATTTTTGATATCAGCTTCGTAATTATTTAATTCATTTCTAATTTGAATAAATTGGTCATCGGCCAACTCTAATAAACCAGCTAGTTGGGAAAATTTTCGGCGTACAGGTTTAGGGATTTCAGTTTTAGATTTATAGCCGATATCATGTTCTATCTCAGCCCATGTGTGCTGAAGTATCGAGCGTATTTGCACTTCAAATTTTAACCCTGAAAATTTCCTGTATTCAATTAACCCTGAGCGACTATCAGATAAACTCACAACATAATGTAATGATAGATAACCAAATCTGTCGGGATCTAGACTAGTTCGCTTACCAATAGAATTATCTCTATCAACACTAAACTCCTGCTCAATTATACTTGCGATTTTATCAACCTCGCCAGAATAATGACTTATCAGTCTGATGCCTACAATATCAGTCAACTCTGACAATGATTTTCACTTATCTTTTTTCTGAATTTTTTTAACTAAACTAGCACGATCTTTAACTCTCGCACTTATCGAGTGAGGTGTAATTTCAGAAGCACTCAATAAACGAGAAACAAGAGACTCCACAGATATCAAAAACTGCGTGTAGAGTCCTATTTTCTCATCATATTCTTTTATTAATTGTTCTTTCGACAACGTTTATTCCTCGCTTAAATCGTATAACACCTTGCGTAAGCTGGCTTGACGGGGTGCAGCATGTTGCCAGTCTAAAACATACGGAACCCAGCTCTCATTCACAGTTTCATATGGCTGTATTTTTCTTGAGTCTTCCTGCTCATAACCCTCAGCTACGACGGATATGTCTACGAGCTTTGGTTGTCTTGAGCCTGTATAATCTCTGTAAACTGCCCATAATATTATTAGCCTTATCCATAGATTCTTTCGTTAGAGCCTCAAGCACAGAAAAATATCAATCAGGTTGCCGTTAGTTTGAAACACTTTGACTCTGCTTGTAGCCTTTTATCCACTCAGTAGCTCTGGCCTGACTCATAGATAACTCTAAAGAGGACATCTCCAAACGACTATCCTAGCGAGCAAGGCAGATAAGAAAAAGAGTGAGATGATAGTTTCCTGAGCGAGATCAACAAACCAATTAACAAGTATAAAATTCGACCAAACCTCAGAAGGTTTCAGATATGAAAAAAGAAAAGACGCCCTAAGGCGTCTTTCTTATTGCTGGTTGTTGGGGTCAACAGGTTGGGAGCGTTCCACCTCCCCGTCTTGACCCGCAACCCACTCAGATCGCAGGGCGGGATCGCACTTTGTTAATGAAATTTGAACAGGCAGATCGTCTGTGATCTAATCGCGTCTCCATGCAGGAGGCACGCGCTATGACGTTGATTGAACACCTTACCCTTGTCGAAGAAACTCGCTCTGAGATCAATCGTAAACATAACCTGGTTGATGTCATGTTCCTTGTCATCAGTGCCATCATGAGTGGTGCCGAGGGCTGGAATGACATCGAAACCTATGGCGATTCAAAGATCGATTGGCTCCGTCAGCATCGCCCCTTTGCCAACGGCATCCCGCGGCGTCACACTGTTGCCCGCATTCTGCGCTGCATTGTCATCGATACCTTGCTTGAAGCGTTGCTGTGCTGGGTCAATGAACAGCGCACTCATCAGGGCAAACCCATCATTGCCTTTGATGGCAAGGTGTTACGCGGCTCCTTTCGGGGAAATGCCAAGGATGCGCTTCAGTTGGTCACGGCTTACGATACCGAAAATGGGCTGGTGTTAAGCCAGAAAGCAACCCCTAA